>JBDTAA010000131.1:0-7639 GCA_039924805.1 Cryobacterium sp. | reverse complement strand
GCCACCGAGATGCCCACGAGTTGCCCCTGAAGGCCCAGTGGACGTGAACCACGGGGCCTTCTGCGGCACTCCCGAAAGGGAGGCCGGCTCAGGCGACGTCGCGCACGACCCCGTCCTTGATCTGCAGCCGGCGTTGGGCGCGGGCGGCCACCGCCGTGTCGTGCGTCACCACGATCAGCGTGAGCCCCTGCGCCCGCCACAGCCCTTCGAGCAGGTCCATGATCTCGTCACGAGTCTCCTCATCGAGATTGCCGGTTGGCTCATCGGCGAGCAGCACAGTCGGATTCTTGACCAGCGCCCGCGCGATGGCCACGCGCTGCTGCTGGCCGCCGGAGAGCTCTGCCGGCAGATGAGTGAGGCGGTCGCCGAGGCCCACTGCTGCCAGGGCGGCCGCCGCGCGCTCGCGGCGCTCGCCGCCGGTCACGCCCGTGGCTGCGAGCGCGGTCTCGACATTCTCCTGCGCGCTCAGGGTGGGAATCAGGTTGAACCCCTGGAACACGAATCCGATCTCCTTCGCCCGGATGCCCCCGAGCTTCCGGTCGCCGAGCCTGGACAGGTTCGCCAGGCCCAGCTGCACCGTGCCGTCTGTGGGCCGGTCGAGGGCGCCGAGCATCTGCAGCAGGGTGGACTTGCCCCCGCCGGTCGGGCCCTGGATGGCGACCATCTGGCCGTCCGGAATCGTCAGGCTGACCCCGCGCAGCGCGGTCACCGAGCGTTTCCCCTGCTCATATTTCTTCGTGACATTCGTCAGTTCATACATTGTTCGTCTCCTTGGAGTGGGATTCGTGCGGGTGGATTGTGAAGGCCGAATCGGGGTAGTCAGGCGACGCTGCGGAGCGCCTCAGCCGGGCGCAGCCGCGAGGCGCGCCAGCCGCCGATCGCGCCGGCCAGCAGACCGCCGAACACGGCCAGGCCGACGGCAATCAGGATCACCGACACCGTGACCGGCGCGGTGAGGGTGATGTCGGCCGGGGCGACGGCCTGCGCAGTCCGGCCGAATCCGCCTGCCTCTCGGCCTGCCGCGGCCCCCGCGTCGCTCGACGCGCCGGCGCTCAGGGTGGGCGCTACGAGGTTCACCACGAGGATGCCGAGCAGCCCGATCGCGATGCCGGCCGCGCCGCCCAGCAGGCCCTGCGCGAGCGACTCACCCGCAACCTGCCGCACGACCCGGCCGTTCGACCAGCCGATCGCTTTGAGCGTGCCGAACTCGCGGGTACGCCTGGTGACCCCGGAGATCGTGAACAGGATCGCGATCAGGAACGCGGCACCCAGGACGATGAGGGACAACCACATCCCCAGGTTCGACGCCAGGGCGGATGCCGTCGTGAGTGACCCGGACACGCTCGATGCCAGCTCCGCCTGGGTCTTCACGGTGGTGTCGGGGAGCGCCGTCTCGATGTTGGCCCGCACCTGGGCGATGTCGGTCGATGACGCAGCCTGAACGTAGACATCGGAGACCTGGCCGGTGAGGCCTGAGAGAGTCTGCGCCACGTCCAATGGAATGTAGGCGTTTGCTGCGGTCGCCGCATCGGACGAGGTCGATGTCACGAGTCCCACGATGGCGAGGTCGGCCCCGGCGACCGTGAGCGTGCCGCCCACGGCGAGCGTCGCCGAGGTCGCGTAGCCGACGTCGAGCACGACCACGTTCTTGCCGGCATCCGCCGAGTCCAGCGTGCGGCCGTCGGTGAGCGTCATCGCCGATAGCGGACCAACGGCGGTGTCGGCCGGGTCGAGGCCCAGCACGGTGAAGGTGTCGACATTGAAGGAGCTGCCGCCGGCGCCGTCGGGGCCGCCTTCCTGCGGCGACTCGCCTGCGGCGGGTGGGCCGTTGGCCCGGTCCGGCAGGGCGCCGTCAAAGGTCGTGTTGGTCAGGGAGAGGGTCGCCGCTGCCGCCGCAACGTTGTCAACCGACCCGACCGTGTCGAGGGTGGATGCGTCGAACGTGCTCGTGCCCCTGGCGACGTCGAGACGGGCGCGGCTCACGGTCGTCGTTCCATCCGTCGTCGTGCCCTCGGCCGCGCCGAAGTCGAATCGCCGCGGACCACCTTCGCCCTCGCCGGGCGCGGCAGCGGTCTGGTTCACCGTCATGTCCGTGCCAACGCCGTAAACCGAGGCGAGCACATCGGTCTGGGCGCTCTGCACTCCGCTCGATACCGAGTTGACGATGATAACGAGTCCGATGGCCAGCGCCATGCCGGTGGCGACGATGGCGGTCTGCTTGCGGCGGCCCGCCAGCTCTCGGCGCAGGTACGTCGTGAACATTGCTCTCCAAATCTGGGGCCGAATTGGTTCGACCGCCGGGCCGAAGCTAGAGGCCGGGGCTATGGCTGGGCTATGGCGCGGCTATCAACCGGATATGCGTGCTCGGTGACCACACTCACAGCAGCGGCAAGGGGCGCTCAAAGCTGATTCATAGGAAACTCTGAATACTTGGGGGATTATGACCTCCCCAGAGCGCAACCCGTCGGCCCATGGGCCCCGCCTTCACAAGGCCGACGGAACCCCGATCCGCGTGCTGGTCGTCGACGACGAGCCGATGCTCACCGACCTGCTCTCGATGGCGCTGCGCTACGAGGGCTGGGAGGTGCGCACCGCCGGTGAGGGGCGCCAGGCCCTGACCATCGCCAGGGAATTCCGGCCGGATGCCATCGTGCTCGACATCATGCTGCCCGACATCGACGGGCTGCAGGTTCTGCAGCGGGTGCGATCCGACGGGAACGAGACGCCCGTGCTGTTCCTCACGGCGAAGGACGCCCTGGCGGACCGCATTGCGGGGCTCACGGCCGGGGGTGACGATTACGTCACCAAGCCGTTCAGCCTCGAGGAGGTCGTGGCCCGCCTGCGCGGGCTCATCCGTCGGTCCACCCTCTCTGTGCCCGACTCCACCGACCCGCGGATCACCGTTGGCGATCTCACCCTCGACGAGGACAGCTACGAAGTGACCCGCGCGGGAGAACAGATCGACCTGACGGCCACCGAGTTCGAACTGCTCCGCTTCCTCATGCGCAACCCGCGGCGGGTGCTGAGTAAGGCACAGATCCTGGACCGGGTGTGGAGCTACGACTTCGGCGGCAAGTCATCCGTCGTCGAAATCTATATCTCGTACCTGCGCAAGAAGATCGACGCCGGGCGCGAGCCCATGATTCACACGGTTCGCGGCGCCGGCTACATGCTGAAAACGGCCTGATGGCAGCCCCCGAGGCGCGAAACCGGGCGCCCTGGACCCTGCGCCGCCGGCTCGTCATGGCCGTCGTCGGGCTGCTCACACTGGTCAGCATCGCCATCGGCCTGGTCAGTGTCGCCATCCTGCGCGCCTCGCTCATGGATGGGCTCGACGGGCAGCTCGCCTCGGCCGCGGCGCGCTCAGCTTCCCTGCTCCGCGGCGACCGCGACGACGACGGCGACGGGCATGGCCGGCCCTCCTCCGCCCAATTCATCCTCAGCGGCCCGGCCCAGCCGCCCGGCACCGTCGCGTTCGTCTACGACGGGACGACGCCCACCGCGATGTACATCGACGAGGAGTCCGGCGAGCTCGCCAACCTCAGCGCGACACAAGTCAATCTGCTCGCCCGGCAGATCAAACAGCCGAGGCCGATAAACATCGACCTGGGAGGAAAGCTCGGGGACTACCGGGTCGTTTCCGAGAAAGGCCGCGGCGGCGTGCAGTACATCATCGGACTGCCCATGGAGCCGGTCAATGGCACCGTGGCCCAGCTCGCGACCATCGTCGCCGTTGTCTCCCTGGTCGGCGTGGCAGTCGCGGCCCTCATCGCGGCGCTGATCGTACGGCTCGCGCTTCGACCTCTGCGGCGCGTCACCGCCACGGCCGCGCGGGTATCCGAACTACAGCTCGACCGCGGAGCCGTCGACCTCGTCGACCGGGTGCCGGCCGCCGACGCCGACCAGCGCACCGAGGTCGGCCGAGTCGGCTCAGCGCTGAACCGAATGCTCGACCACGTCGACCTCGCCCTGGAAACCCGGCACGCGAGCGAGAAGAAGATAGCCCAATTCGTCGCCGACGCGAGCCACGAACTACGCACACCGCTCGCCTCAATCCGCGGCTATGCGGAGCTCACCAGGCGCAGCGGGCAGGAACTCCCCGCCGACGCCATCCATTCACTGGATCGGATCGAGTCAGAGTCGATCCGGATGACCGGGTTGGTCGAAGACCTGCTGCTGCTCGCGCGCCTGGACGAGGGCCGCGAACTGGAACGGAAGCCGGTCGACCTCACCCGCATGCTGGTGGACGTCGTCAGCGACGCACACGCGGCCGGCCCCGGTCATGTCTGGAACCTGGACCTGCCGGACGAACCCGCTGTGATCACCGGCGACGCGGCACGCCTGCACCAGGTCTTCGCCAACCTTCTCGCGAATGCCCGCATCCACACCGACCGGGGCACAACGGTCACGGTCGCGCTCGCGAGCGGGGCGAACCAGACGGTCGTGACGGTCACCGACAACGGCCCCGGCATCCCGGACGCGCTGCAGTCGACGCTGTTCGAGCGCTTCGCCCGCGGCGACAGCTCACGCTTTCGCGGCACGGGCAGCACCGGGCTCGGGTTGGCCATCGCCCGGGCCGTCGTGGCCGCGCACCGCGGCGAAATCACCCTGGAAAGCCGACCGGGTTTCACCCGATTCCGGGTGGTGCTTCCCCTCGACTAGCGCGGGGCCGCCTCATCGGCGGTGCTTGGCGAGGCGGTCTCGGGCGCGTTCAACCGGGCGATCAGTGCCGCGAACTGGCGGAGGTCTTCCTCCGGCCAGGCGCCGAGGCGCCGGGTTACCACCGCGGTCCTGCCGGCACGTATCTCGGCCAGTTTCTGAACCGCCGCAGGGGTGAGGGCGAGGACCCGGGCCCGGCCGTCGCTGGCGTCGGTCTGCACCTCGATCAGGCCCAGCTCGTGGAGCTGGGCCGCTTGACGGCTCACGATACTGCGGTCGACGGCGAGGGCCTCGGCAACGGCGCTCGCGTGGGTCGGGCCGCTTCGGGAGAGCAGGCGCATCACCTTCAGGCCGAACGGTTGAAGGTTCGGGTCGATGCTCAGCGCGGCATCCCGCATGCTTCTGCGGATAAGGCCGGCGAGGACGCTCATCTGCTCCTCCACCT
The DNA here is from genome assembly GCA_039924805.1 of Cryobacterium sp. Classification (GTDB taxonomy): domain Bacteria; phylum Actinomycetota; class Actinomycetes; order Actinomycetales; family Microbacteriaceae; genus Cryobacterium. Next base: position 2,535 of record JBDTAA010000131.1, on the reverse strand, counting down.
CCGCGAGGGCCTCGGCGGTCGTCATCGGACGACCTCGATCGATCCGGTGGGGTGCGCCTGTCCAACCGGAAGGAGCGCAGCGGAACCGGCGCTCACTCCGATCAGGACGTCCTCGGTGTCTTCCACCTCGCGCTGGTGCACCGTTTCCTTGGTTTGGGCGAGTTGGATCGCGTTCTGCCGGCCGAGCGGCAAATTGGGCAGCAGCGCGACCATCACCAGGGTGACCACGGCCAACGGCGCCCCGAGCAGGAATACCGTGCCGACGCCCGAGCCATACGCGGATTCGACGAGCACGCGGATGGCGCCGGGCAGCTGGGACACATGGGGGATCATGCCGGAACCCAGCGTCTGGATCGCCGTGGCCTGGTCGGCGGGGCTGAGCGAGCCGATGCCGTCCTTGATCTGCTGGGCGACGGAGGTGCCGAGCACGGATCCGAGCACCGAGACGCCGACGGTGCCGCCGAGGCTGCGGAAGAACGTCACGGCGCTGGTCGCCACGCCGAGGATCTTCACCTCGATGGCGTTCTGCACGACGAGGACGAGGTTCTGCATCAGCATTCCGAGGCCGGCCCCGAGGATGAACATGTAGGTGCCGACGAGCACGAGGTTGGTGTCGTACTGCAGGGTGCCGAGCAGGAGCTGTCCGGCAACGATGAGCACGCTTCCGGAGACCAGGATCGCCTTCCATTTACCCGTGCGGCTGACCATGCCGCCGAAGACCGTTGACGAGAGGAGGAGTCCGCCCATCATCGGGATGGTGAGCAGTCCCGATTGCGTCGGGGTGGCGCCGCGCGCGAGCTGCATGTACTGGCTGAGGAACACCGAGGTGCCGAACAATGCGACACCCACCGAGAGGCTGGCCACGGTGGACAGGGTGAACGTGCGGTTCCTGAACAGGCCGAGGGGGATGATCGGCTCTGTCGCCCTGAACTCCACGATCACGGCGGCGATGAGGAGGAGAGCGGCGCCGCCCACCATGACGATCGATGCAACGGATGCCCATTCGAACTGGTTGCCGGCCTGTGTCACCCAGACCAAAAGCAGGGAAACCCCGCCGGTGATGAGCACGGCGCCGAGGTAGTCGATCCGCACGACCCGCTTGGGCCGCTTGGGCAGGTGCAGGGTCAACTGCAGCATCACGATGGCGACGATCGCGATCGGCAGAGCGATGAAGAAATTCCAGCGCCAGCCGATCGCATCCGTCACGACGCCGCCGAGGAGCGGGCCGCCGACCGTGCCGAGGGCCATCACGGCGCCGAAGAGCCCCGCGTACTTGCCGCGGTCCCGCGGGCTGATGATGTCAGCCATGATGATCTGGCTGAGCGCCGCGAGGCCGCCGGCCCCGAGCCCCTGCAGAACGCGGAAACCGATCAGCGTGCCGGTGTCCTGGGAGAACCCGGCCAGCGCCGAGCCGATCACGAAGACCGCCAGGGCGAGCTGGATGAGCAGCTTGCGGTTGAAGAGGTCGGCGAACTTGCCCCAGATGGGCGTGCTGACCGTGGTGGCCAGGAGGGTCGCGGTGATGACCCAGGTGTAGGAGGACTGGTCGCCCTTGAGGTCCGCGATGATGCGAGGCATCGACGTGGCGACGACGGTGCCGGCCAGGATTGACACGAACATGCCGAGCAGGAGGCCGGAGAGGGCCTCGAGCACCTGTCTCTGCGTCATGGTCCCGTCTGCGGCGATCGTGCGTTTGGGCGCCTTGCGGACCTTCGGTGAAGCGGATGACATCGGACTCCCGTAATTGATTGACAACGGTCAACTATAACTCCAATAGTAGACAAGTGTCAACTACTTCGCGGGCGCTACCCGGCCCGGCCCCGTAGGCTGTGAGGTTGTTCCGCAAGCCGAAGGATGTAGCAATGTCGATCCCCCCACGCCTCGTCGCATTCGACCTGGATGACACGCTCGCGCCGTCGAAGTCGCCGCTCGACGCCCGCATGGCCGATCTCCTGGTGCGACTGCTGGACGTCGCGGAGGTCTGCGTGATCTCGGGCGGCCAGATCGCGCAGTTCCGCATGCAGGTCATCGACAACCTCGATGCGGCCGACCCGGCCGCGCTCGTTCGCCTGCACCTCATGCCCACCTGCGGCACGCAGTACTACCGGTACGTCGAGGGCAGCTGGACCCAGATCTACGCCCAGAACCTCTCCGACAGTGAGAAGACCCGGGCGCTCGCGGCCGTCGAGGCCTCGGCACGTGAACTCGGATACTGGGAGAGCGAAACCTGGGGCCCGATTCTCGAGGACCGCGGCTCCCAGATCACGTTCTCCGCGCTCGGTCAGGCCGCCCCGGTCTCCGCGAAGATGGCCTGGGATCCGACCGGTGACAAGAAGAACGAGCTTCGCGCGGCGGTGCAGGCCGTTGTGCCCGACCTTGAGGTGCGCTCGGGCGGGTCCACATCCGTCGATATCACCCGCCAGGGGATCGACAAGGCGTACGGGATGACGCAGCTTGCGCAGCTGAGCGGCGTGCCCCTGGGCGACATGCTCTTCATCGGTGACCGGCTGGATCCGGACGGGAACGACTACCCGG
>JBDTAA010000130.1:0-15933 GCA_039924805.1 Cryobacterium sp. | reverse complement strand
CGGTGTGCCGGGCAAACTCGACCGCAGCCGTCAAGGTCGGCGGCAGGGCGGGGGTGGGGCGAGGGCTACTCGCGGATGGTCGCACCGAAGCGGGCGGCGGCCACGGAGACCCCGGCGAGCTTGGCTTCGCTGGCCTCCGGCGCCGTCAGGGTGCGGTCCGGCGCGCGAAACCGCAGGGCGAAGGTCAGCGACTTGCGACCGGCCGGGATGCCCGCGCCCCGGTAGTCGTCCACGAGGTGCGCGCTCTCCAGCAGCGACCCGCCGCCTTCCGCCACGGCCGCCAGAACGGCGGCGGCCGGCACGTCGGCGTCGACCACGAGCGAGAGGTCCTGCGTCGCGGCCGGCATGGTGCGGATCGGGGTCGCGACGATCCCGGCGCCGGCGCAGGCGATCACGTCGGTCAGGTTGACCTCGGCGACGGCGACGACGGACGGCAGGTCGTAGTCACGTGCCACGGCCGGGAGCAGTTCGCCGGCATAACCGACGACCTCGTCCTCGGCATCCGTCGTCACGAACAGCTCGGCCGTACGGCCCGGGTGCAGCGCCTGGTGGGAACCCTGGCGCACCTGGATGCGCACGCCCGCCGCAAGGGCGATCTGTTGCACCGCGGCAAGGGCATCCTGCCAGTCCGCGGCAACCGCCGGGTGGCCGGGCTGGTGGCGAACGGTGTGGCCGATCAGCGCGACACCGACCATCAGCGGCTGCGGCGGGATGCCGGCGTTGAGCTCGGCCTCGAGGTTGGCGCTCGGCCGCACCGCGCCGGGCGGCACAACCGCGGCGCCGTAACGGATGCCGGGCTGCGGCCGGAAGACCAGCCCCTGCTCGAAGATGGCCAGGTCGGTGAGTCCGCGGGAGCGGTTGCGGTGCGCGATCTGCAGCAGCCCGGGCAGGATCGACGTGCGCATGAACGGCGCCTCGCCGTCCATCGGGTTGGCCAGGCGCAGCTGTGTCACGGGTCCGCCGGCGGCGAGACCGAACAGGTCGTTCGCCTTCTCCGACACGAACGGGTACGCGAGCACCTCGGTGTGGCCGGTGGCCGCGAGGGTCTGGGCGATCTGGCGCTTGAGCACCTGCGGCAGGGTCAGGCCGCGCCCGGGGGGCGCAACCGGCAGCACGGAGGGGATGCGGTCGTAACCGACGATGCGGGCGACCTCCTCGGCGAGCGTCCACTTGTCGGTGAGGTCGGGGCGCCAGCTCGGCGCCGTGACGGCCAGCCCGGTCGGGGTCTCCGTCATCGTCGCGCCGATCTCGGCCAGCGAGGAGCGCACCTCGTCGCGGGTGTACTCGAGCCCGATCAGGCCAGAGATGAAGCCCGTCGGCAACTCGATCGGCACCGCGTCGGGGGTCGCGTCGTGGAGCGAGCCGAGGTCGTCGGCCACTCCCCCGGCGAGTTCGACGAGCAGCTGCACCACGCGCGCAGCGGCGACCACGGCAACCGCCGGGTCCACTCCGCGCTCAAATCGACGGGACGCCTCACTCGGCAGCTTGTGTCGGCGGGCGGTGCGGGCGATCGACACCGGGTCGAAGTTGGCGGCCTCGATCAGCACGTTCCGGGTATGCGCGCCGATCTCTGTGGCCTGCCCGCCCATGACGCCGGCCAGGCCGATCGGCCCCGACTCGTCGGTGATGAGCAGGTCTTCCGGGTTCAGCGTGCGGGTCGCGTCGTCGAGGGTGACGAGCTTCTCGCCGGGCTGCGCGCGGCGCACGGTGATGCCGCCGGTGAGCGTGTCGAGGTCATAGCCGTGGATCGGCTGGCCGAGCTCGAGCATCACGTAGTTGGTCACGTCGACGATGAGCGAGATCGACCGGATGCCGGCGAGCTTCAGCCGGGCAATCATCCAGGCCGGGGACGGCAGCGTGGGGTCGACGCCGCGCACGGCTCGGGTCACGAAGACGCTCGACCCGACGCGGCCCCGGATCGGGGCCTGGTCGTCGATCGTGACCGAGAATTCGGAGGCCGTCACGACCGGGGCGACGGCGAGGGCCGGGTCCCGGAACGTGGCGCCGGTGGCGTGCGAGAACTCGCGGGCAACACCACGGATCGAGAACGCGTAGCCGCGGTCGGGGGTGACGTTGATTTCGACGGCGGCGTCGTCCAGCCCGAGCAGGCTGATCGCATCCGTTCCCACCTCGGGGTCGAGCCCGAGCGTGCCAAGCACAAGGATTCCCTCGTGCTCCTCGCCCAGGCCGAGCTCGCGGGTCGAGGCGATCATGCCGTCGGAGACGTGCCCGTAGGTCTTGCGGGCGGCGATCGGGAACGGGCCGGGCAGCACGGCACCGGGCAGGGTCACGACGACCTTGTCACCGACCGCGAAGTTGTGGGCTCCGCAGACGATGCCGTGGACGGCGGGGCCGCCGTCTGCCGCCCTGTCATCCCCCGGTGCCACGCGCACCTGGCACCAGTTGATCGTCTTGCCGTTCGTCTGCGGTTCGGGCTCAACGGAGAGCACCTCGCCCACGACGATAGGGCCGGACAGCTCGAACCGGTGGATGTCTTCTTCTTCGAGGCCAACGCTGACGAGCGCCGCGTGCACGTCTTCGGGCGTGGTGCCGGGCTCGAGGTCGACGTATTCGGCGAGCCAGCTCAGTGGAACGCGCATCAGACGGTCATCCCGAACTGCTGGCTGAAGCGGATGTCGCCCTCGATCATGTCGCGCATATCCTTCACATCGTTTCGGAACATCAGGGCTCGTTCGACTCCGACGCCGAAGGCGAAACCGGAGTACACCTCCGGATCGATCCCGGCGGAGCGGAGCACGTTGGCGTTGACCATGCCGCAGCCGCCCCACTCGATCCAGCGCGCGCCGCCCTTGAAGGTGGGGTGCCAGAGGTCGAGTTCGGCGCTCGGCTCGGTGAACGGGAAGTAGTTGGGGCGCAGGCGAACCTTCGCCTCCTCGCCGAACATGGCCTTGACGAAGTGGTCGAGTGTGCCGCGCAGGTGCGCCATGGTCAGGCCCTTGTCGATGGCGATGCCCTCGATCTGGTGGAAAACGGGCGTGTGCGTCGCGTCGAGCTCGTCGGTGCGGAATACCCGGCCGGGCGCCACGACGTAGACGGGCAGTTCGCGGGAGAGCAGGGCGCGCAGCTGCACCGGGGAGGTGTGGGTGCGCAGCACGAGGTGCGCGGCCGTCGGCTCGACGAAGAACGTGTCCTGCATGGCGCGGGCCGGGTGGTCCTCGTCGAAGTTGAGGGCGTCGAAGTTGAACCATTCGCTCTCGAGTTCTGGCCCCTCGGCCACCTCCCAGCCCATGCCGACGAAGACGTCGGTGACGCGCTCCTGCAGGAGCGAGATCGGATGCCGCGCGCCGGCCTGCCAGGTCTGGGCAGCGGCGGTGACATCCACCGTCTCTGCGGCGAGCTGGGCGGCCAGCTCGGCCTCGGTGATCGAAGCCTCACGGGCCGCGAAGGCCTGCGTAACGGCTCCCCTGGCCTGGCCGAGCAGCTTGCCGGCCTGGGCCTTCTGGTCGCCGGGCACGCTGCGCATCAGGGCGTTCAGGCGGGCCAGCGGGGAGGCCTCGCCGGTGTGCTCTGAGCGCACGGTCTTCAGGGCAGCGGAGTCGTTCGCGGCGGCAATGGCGGCGAGGGCGGCTTCGACGGCCGCGCTCACTACGGGTTCGGAGATTTCAGTGGGGTCAGACACAAGCCCCAAGTTTAGTAGGGCTAGACACCGCTGGCTTGATTGCCCAGAGCCTTGGGCTCGATCAACTCGGGCGGCTTCGATTCCGGGATCACCCCGCCGGACTTCGAACCGGTGCGCCGGGCGATGATGCGCGCCACCCAGGAGAGCAGGAGGTTCATCGTGAGGTAGATGGCGAGAACGACGAAGAAGAAGGAGAAGATGTACCGGTTGCCGAAGAAGTTCGTCAGGTTGGTCACACCGGAGCGCAGGAGCTCGGCGTAGCCGACGACGAAGGCGAGCGAGGTGTCCTTCAGGAGCACCACGAGCTGCGCGATGATGATCGGCAGCATCTGCCTGAAGGCCTGCGGGAATTCGATCCGAAACCGGGTCGAGATCGGCGTCAGGCCGATGGAGAGGCCCGCCTCGCGTTGCCCGCGGGGAAGCGACGCGATGCCGGCCCTGAGGGCCTCGCCGATGATGGCGCCGTTGTACACGGAGAGGGCAGCGACGCCCGCCCAGAACGAGCCGGTCGAGAAGACCAACAGGATGAACAGCATCATCAGCAGCACGGGCATGCCGCGCACGAACTCGAGCACGATGCTTGCCGGAATCCGGACCCACCTCGTGTTTGACGACCGGGCGAAGGAGAAGACGACGCCGAGGGCCAGCGCGAACACGGCCGCGACGCCGGCCATGCGAAGGGTGTTCAGTGCACCCACTCCGAGAACGCGCCACACCTGCCGGTCGGAGAAGATGTCCCAACGGCTCGCATCCCAGAGCCCGGGCTGCACGGCGCCGTTCGCGCTGATCTTGGGCGCCCCGAGGGCAAGGATCAGCCACACCAGACCGCCCGCGATGATGAGGGCACCGACGACGGAGATGACGCGTGACCGCACAATGGCCCTGGGGCCGGGAGCGTCGTACAGTACCGAGGTCATCGGAGGACCGCCACCTTCTTCTCGACCCTGGCGGCTATGACACCGAGGGTAACCGTAATGATCAGGTAGAACGCGGCGACGGCGAGCAGGATCGTGAGCACCTCGTCACCTCGGTTGTTGGTGATCTTGCGCGCTGCGCCGAAGAGTTCGAAGACGAAGAAGGCGCCGGCGACCGAGGTGTTCTTGGTGAGGGCGATCAACACGTTGATCAGCGGCGGGATCACCATGCGCACGGCCTGGGGCATGACGACGAACGAGAGCGTCTGGCCGAACGTGAGTCCGACGCTGCGGGCGGCCTCGGCCTGCCCGACGTGCACGCCATTGACCCCGGAGCGCAATGCCTCGGCGATGAAGGGTGAGGTGTAGACGGTGAGCCCGATCGCCGCCAGCGCGAAGAAGCCGGGCTGGAAGTTGAGGAACGGCAGCAGGACCGCGCAGAAGAACAGCACGAGGGTCAGCGGGGTGTTGCGAATGACCTCCGTATAGACGGTGGCGAATCCGCGGAACGATGCGACGGGAGAGATGCGCAGCGCGGCGACGATGAGACCGAGCACCAGCGCCCCGGTGCCGGAGATGACCAGCAGAGCCAGCGTGTTCCGGAAACCCTCGAGGAACAAGGGCAGGTTGTCAATAACCGCGTCCACGGCGCACCTCCTTCTGTAATACGTCGATAGCAGTACTGATCGGGGCGGTCAGGCCTGGCTGCGGCCGGACCACCCCGATCGGCGGGAATGTTTAGTAGCGGTCCACGGCGGGAGGTGTCGGGGTCTTGAGCACCTTTCCGGCGGTAGCCTCCCAGGCGGCTGCCCAGGTGCCGTCGGCGTACGATGCCTCGAGCGTGTCGTTGATGAACGTGCGGAACGCGTCATCGCCCTTCTTCACGCCGATGCCGTATGGCTCCTTCGTGAACGGGTTGCCGACGACCTCGAACTCGCCCTCGTTCTGGTCGGCAAGGCCGGCCAGGATGACGTTGTCTGTTGTCACGGCGACGACCTCGCCGCTGCGCAGCGGGCCGAGGCAGTTGGAGTAGGTGTCGGTTGAGATCACGTTGTCCGTGTACGCGGCGATGTTCTTCTCCGACGTGGAGCCGCTGACCGTGCAGACCGGCTTGCCGGTGAGGTCGTCCGGTCCGGTGATCTTGTCGGGGTTGCCCGCCAGCACGAGCAGGTCCTGGCCTGCCTCGTAGTAGGGTCCGGCGAAGTCGATGACTTCCTTGCGAGTGTCATTGATCGTGTAGGTGGCCACGACGAGGTCAACCTGGCCGTTCTGGATGAACGGTTCGCGGTTGGCCGAGACGGTCTCAACCCACTTGATCTTGTCGGCCGCGATGCCGAGCTTCGCCGCGATCAGCTTGCCGATCTCGACGTCGAATCCGACCGGCCCGCTCGGCCCCTTGAGGCCGAAGAGCGGCTGGTCGAACTTGGTGCCGATGGTGACCTCGCCCGCCTCGCTCAGCGTGGCCATCGTGGTGCCGGCCTCAAACGTGGGGGCTTCCGCGACGGGCGCGGTCGTCGGCGACGTGCCAGAGTCGGTGCAACCGCTGAGCGCGAGCGCGCCCACGAGGGCAATGGCCGAGATCATAGGACCTTTTTTGAGTCTCATGGTTTTTCTCCTGATTGCTGTGGTTTTCCTGCGCACCGATTAGTGAGCAAGTATCTTCGAGAGGAATTCCTTCGCTCTCGCGCTTTGGGGGTCCGTGAAGAACTTCTCGGGGGTGGATTCCTCGACGATCTCGCCCTCGGCCATGAAGATGACCCGGTTGGCGGCCTTGCGAGCGAAGCCCATCTCGTGGGTGACCACGATCATTGTCATGCCCTCGTTGGCCAGGTCGATCATGACCTCCAGCACCTCGTTGATCATCTCCGGGTCGAGCGCGCTGGTCGGCTCGTCGAGCAGGATCAGCTTGGGATCCATCGCCAGTGTTCTCTCGATGGCAACGCGCTGCTGCTGGCCGCCCGAGAGCTGCGCCGGCATCTTCTTGGCCTGGTTCGCCACTCCGACTCGTTCGAGCAGGGCCATGGCCTTTTCCTCAGCCGCGGCCTTCGACATGCCGCGCACCTTGATCGGCCCGAGGGTAACGTTCTCGAGCACGGTCTTGTGGGCGAACAGGTTGAACGCCTGGAAGACCATGCCGACGTCCGCACGCAGGTGGGCGAGCGCCTTACCCTCGGCCGGCAGGACCTGACCGTCGATCGTGATGACCCCGGCGTCGATCGTCTCGAGTCGATTGATCGCCCGGCACAGTGTCGATTTGCCCGACCCGCTCGGTCCGATGACGACGACGACCTCGCCTCGGTTGATCACCGCGTTGATGTCTTTCAGAACGTGGAGTTGGCCATAATGCTTGTTCGCGTCCGTGACGACGACGAGGGGTTCACCCCGTTTGACGGAGATGTTAGAGGTGGCCGGCGCGGAATCTGTGGGCTCCATCCCCCTAATCTAGAGGAAAGCGGGCACCCCGAACACTCGCGCATCAGGTATTTACCCTTTTGTGATGCTAGCTCCGCTGGGCGAACGCGCTTTCGTACAGGCAGACGGATGCCGCGGTCGCGAGGTTCATCGACTCGGCGTGGCCGTACAGCGGCACAGAGATTGAACGGTCCACCTTGGCGAGGTCTTCGTCGGTCAGGCCACGCGCCTCGTTGCCGAAGAGCCAGGCCGTGGGTGCGGCCAGCAGCCCGCTGTTGCGAGCGGCGAGCAGGTCGTCGCCCTTGACGTCGGCGGCCAGCAGCTGGAGTCCAGCCTCCGCTACCCGGCCGCGCACGTCTTCGAGGGTGGCCCCCACGGCGACGGGCAGGTGGAAGATCGATCCCGTGGAGGCGCGGACGACCTTGGGGTTGTAGAGGTCGACGCTGCGGCCGGTGAGGATGATGGCGTCCGCGCCGGCCGCATCCGCCGCCCGGATGATCGTGCCGGCGTTGCCGGGGTCGCGCACCTCTTCGAGGATGGCGACGAGCTTGGGCTTGTTCGCGAAGATGGCCTTGACGGAGACCGGGAACTGGTGGCAAACCGCCACGAAACCCTGGGGGGTCACGGTGTCGGCCATCGACTCGAGCACGGCCTCCGTGACGAATTCGACCTCGACGCCTGCCGCGGCCGCGGCGGCCGCGATGTCGGCGTAGCGCTCGAGGGCCGTCGGGGTCGCGAACAGCTCGACAACGAGATCCGGCCGGTAGGTGAGCGCCTCTGCGACGGCCTGCGGACCCTCCAGCAGGAAGACCCCGGTTTCATCCCGCGCTGTGCGCTTGGCTAGGTTGGCGACGGCCCGCACACGGGGAGAACGAGGATTATCAAGCATCTGTCCAGCTTAGATGCAGAACGGGAGCGGGCGATCAAGTCGCCCGCTCCCGCCAATACCGCGTGTGATGCTATGCCGCTGCAGTGACCTTCGGTGCCGACGTGTTGGCAGGAAGGGCGCTCTTGGCGCTCTCGACGAGGGCCGCGAAGGTGGCGGGCTCGTTGACGGCCAGGTCGGCCAGGATACGACGGTCGACACCGATGCCGGCCAGGGCGAGGCCCTGGATCAGACGGTTGTAGGTGAGGCCGTTCGCGCGGGACGCAGCGTTGATGCGCTGGATCCACAGGCGACGGAAGTCACCCTTGCGTGCACGGCGGTCACGGTAGCTGTAGACGAGGGAGTGAGTGACCTGCTCCTTGGCCTTACGGTACAGACGCGAACGCTGACCGCGGTAACCCGCGGCGCGCTCGAGAATGACGCGACGCTTCTTGTGGGCGTTTACAGCCCTCTTTACTCTTGCCATTTTTCTGGTTCCTTACGGGATACGCGGTCTAAAGACCGAGAAGCTTCTTGATGACCTTGGTGTCGGCCTTGGCCAGGACCTGGTCGGTGTTGAGGCGCGACTTGCGCTTCGTCGACTTGACCTCGAGGTTGTGACGCATGCCGGCCTGCTGCTTCATGATCTTGCCGGTGCCAGTGACCTTGAACCGCTTCTTCGTCCCGGAATGGGTCTTCATCTTAGGCATCTTTTTCCTCCAGTTTCGCTGCCTTATCGGCAACCTTGTCTGCCTTATCGGCTACCTTGTCTGCCTTGTCGGCAGCCTTGTGTGCATTGATCTCGGCCTTGGCCTCTGACTTGTTCTTCAGGGGTCCAACAACCATGACCATGTTTCGTCCGTCGATGGTGGGGCTCGATTCGACTGAACCGAATTCCGCAACATCCTCGGCAAATTTCTTGAGCAGACGTACGCCCTGATCGGGACGGGACTGTTCACGACCACGGAACAAGATCATGGCCTTGACCTTGTCGCCGGCCTTCAAGAAGCCCTCGGCGCGCTTGCGCTTGGTCTCGTAGTCGTGCGTGTCAATCTTGAGGCGGAAACGAACCTCTTTCAGGATCGTGTTCGCCTGGTTGCGCCGGGCTTCCTTAGCCTTCTGCGCAGCCTCGTACTTGAACTTGCCGTAGTCCATGATCTTGGCAACCGGCGGCTTGGAGTCGGGCGAAACCTCAACAAGGTCAAGGTCGGCATCCTGCGCCAGGCGCAGGGCAACATCAATGGACACGACCCCGACCTGCTCGCCGGCAGGGCCAACGAGACGGACTTCAGGGACGCGGATACGGTCATTTGTACGGGGATCGCTGATGCGTCGCTCCTCTTTCTCAAACATCGTGGCTACAGACAGGTGACGGATGCCGCCCGGCGACGAAGAGAGAAAAATCACGTGCGGGGTTCGAACATTTCGCTCGTAAACCACACACGACACCCTGTCTACCGTCACGTCGCTGGGGACCAGCGCCATAACGGCGGAGTGCAAACTACCCGGTAACCTTGATGAAGCGGTCAAGCGCGGGTGGGAGATTATGCACTTTCGTACCGAGACTTACGTCTCGGAGCCGACACGACTCTATCAGAGGATTGCAGTGAACAACACTTACGACCAGGACGACACCGCGCAGGCCACCAGGGACATCGCCGATGTGCCCGCCGTGGAGATCATCACGACCGCCGCGGTGCACCTGATGAGCGCCTCAGTGGTGAAGGTCGGCCTGGCCGACGACCCTGAAAACCAGAGGGACCTCGACGAGGCCCGCAAGCTCATCAACGCACTGGCCGGGCTGGTCACCGCTGGAGCGCCCGACATCGCCGACATGCACGCGCGGAGCCTCCGCGACGGGCTGCGGTCGCTGCAGCTCGCCTTCCGCGAGGCATCCGCCATTCCCGACCCCATCGGCAAGGGCCCGGGCGAGAAGTACACCGGCCCCGTCAACTAACCCCTCCCGTTCCCGTTCCCGTTCCCGTTCCCGTTCCCGTTCCCGTTCCCGTTCCCGTTCCCGCTCCTTTTCCCCCTCCGCGAGAACGCAGTTGTGGCGACCAAAACGCCCGCATGACGACCACGACTGCAGTTTCGCGGGATCCGAGTCAGGGGTAGACGCCAAAGCGGATGAGCGCGCCGAGCAGGTCATTGGTGAGCGGCAGCCGGGCAACCTGCGATGGGGTGAACCAGCGGGCGTCCGCGGCGTCGTCTGCTGCGCGTGGTTCGCCGCTGATCCAGGTGGCGGCGAAGTCGTGGATCTCGTAGGTGCCCCCGCGCCCGTCGGGCCGGTCGAGAGTGCCAAGCTCGCGCTCGATCCGCACGGTGACGCCGGTCTCCTCCAGCACCTCGCGGGCGGCCGCAGCCTCGATGGTTTCCCCGGGTTCGGCCTTTCCTCCGGGTACGCTCCAGCGCCCGGCCTCGGGCGGGTTGGCCCTGAGAACAAGCAGGAAACGGCCGTCGTTGTCCCTGACGATCGCGCCCGCCGCCAGAGTGATGCGCATAGCGACAGAGTAGGCCTTCGGTGGTCAGGTCTGGCAGTGCGGGCACCAGAACGTGTTGCGCAGCTCGAGTTCGTTCCGCCCGAGGCGGCCGCGCTCGATGCGGGTGCCGCAGCGCCGACAGGCCTGGCCGCCACGGGAGAAGACCCAGCTCTGTGCGCCGCGCCTGGTGTCGCCCGTCGTCGTTCGTTCACTCCGATCGCGGTTGGCCAGGATCAGCCGGTGGGCGAGGGAGACGAGCGCCGGGACATCCGCCACCTCGCCCACCGGGCGTGTGGGTAGCAGGCCGCGGAGGAAGCACAGCTCGTTGACGTACACGTTGCCGAGCCCGGCCAGGTTGCCCTGGTCGGCGAGCGACACGGCGACCGGCCGCTCTGGCGAAGTGAGGATGCGCCGGACCGCCTCGTCCGCGTCCCAGTCGGCGGCGAGCAGGTCGGGCCCGAGATAGGAGAGCAGGTCGGCCTCCGCGGCACGCGGAATCACCTCGAGCAGCCCGAGTTCGAAGCCGACCGCGACCCAGTCGGCGGTCTCGAGCACGGCCCTGGCCTGGAACGCCGGCCTGCGCCACCGGGTCGCCCGCCGGTAGAGGTGCCACGAGCCCTCCATTTTGAGGTGAGAGTGGATGCTCGCCTCCCCCACCCGCATCAGCAGGTGCTTGCCACGGCTGGCCACATCGTGCATCGTCTCGCCGGCCAACTGGACCGTCGCGAACTCTGGGACACGGATGTCGCAACCGGTCAGCACCTCACCGTGCAGGGCCCGGTCGAGGGTGCGAGCCGTGCGGTAGACGGTGTCGCCCTCAGGCACGGAGCCTCAGCCCCTGCGGTTGGGCGCCGAACCCGGCTGCCTGCAGGGCGCCGCCGACCGCTGTGCCCAGCACGAACTCCCCGTTGACCGTCCGCACGGCCAGTTTCTCGACCCGACCGCTGGTCACGACCGCGGCCAGCGACACCGCGGCGGCGCCAAACACCTCGTGGGCTTCGGCGTCGGCACCGAACGCGAGCACGGTCTTCCCGCCGCGTTCGACGTAGAGCACCAGGGCGCCGTCGACGAGCACGACGAGGGCGCCCGCCTTCCTGCCCGGGCGGTGTCCGGTCCCCTCGGGCGGCGGTGGCCACGCCAGCATCGCGCCGTACGGGTTGGCCGGGTCTGTTGCTGCCAGCGTGACGACGGTGCGCGGCCGGGCCTCGCCAGCCGTCACGGCCTCGCGGTCTCCGGCCGCGCGGTCGGACTCCGGGGTGAACGTGCGCAGGCGGTCGATCGTGCCGGCGGCAGCGAACTGGGCCGCCCCGAGGCCCTCGACGAAGTAGCCGCGGCGAGCGCGCCCGGTCTCCTCGAAGCCGCTCAGGGTGCGGTAGACGAGGGCGAAGCCGCCCGGCACGCCCTCGCTCGTCACCGATCCGCGGGTGAGTACCCCGTAGCGTTCGAGAAGGGTTTCGGCGAGCGCGTGTGCACGCCGGGTGGGCGAGTCATCGGCCACCGGGAGAATCGACCAGCGCCCGGACACGGTGGGCGGGCCGGTCCGGCTGGGCAGCCTCGGCCGGGCGAAGGCGCGGCCTCCGTGCAGCCGGGCCCTCGGCGCCGCCCTCGTTGGCTTGTGCGCCGTGTGTCCGCCGGAGATGAGCGAACGCACGGGCGCGAACGTGTCGTTGCCGATCAACCCCGACCAGACCAGGTCCCAGAGGGCGGCCGCGAGTTCGGTGTCATCCTGACTGCCGACGGCATCCGCCAGTTGGCGGAAGAAGAACGCTCCCCCGCCGGCCAGCGTCGCCAGGATCTCCCGCTGCAGCGGGGAGGTTTCCCGGTCGATCGGCGGCGGCAACGTGAGCGGTGCCGTTTCGGCCAGGTGCAGGCTGACCCAGCCGTCGTTGCCGGCGAGGGCACCGGAGCCGGCCCAGAGCACCTCGCCGCTCGCCGTGAGCTCGTCGAGCATCGCCGGGGTGTACGACTCGATCCGGGCCGGGAGGATGAGCGATTCCCAGGCCGAGGCCGGGATCCGCGCTCCTTCCAGCTGTTCAATCACGGATGCGACGCCATCCACTCCGCGCAGCCGGCCGCCCACATGCTGCCATGCGGGCAGGAAGCGGCCGATCACGGCCTGGTCGACCGGTTCGACCTCATGCCGCAGCGCAGCCAATGAGCGCCGGCGCACCCGCCGGAGCACTTCGGCGTCACACCATTCGCTGCCGCTGCCGGTCGGCCGGAATTCGCCCTCGACGACGCGGCGTTCGTCGGCGAGCCGGTGCAGCGCCACCAGCGCCACGGCGCGGCCGAGGCCGAACCGGGTGGCAACGTCGGCGGCGGTGAACGGCCCGTGTGTGCGCGCATACCGACTGACGAGGTCACCGAGCGGGTCGACGACCGACTCGGTGAACGCGCCGGGGATCCCCATCGGCAGCGGCACGCCGAGCGCGTCCCGCAGCCGGCTCGAATCCTCGATGGCCGCCCACCACTCGTGGCCGGCGTAGGTGACGCGGATGGCGCGCCGGGCAGCCACGAGCGCCGTGAGGTGCGCCTCCGCCGAGGGCGAGGCGGCAGCGGCGGCGACGGCGACGGCTGCTGCGATCGTCGGCTCGCCTGTCTCCGGGATTGCTACCGGGGCGGGCTCCGGTTCCAGGCGGGCCGCCACCTCCTGGCTGGTCAGCGGGCCCAGGCCCCGGAGCAGGTCGGCGACCCCCTCGATCCCCCTGGCCTGCCTGCCCGCGGCGAGGCGCTGCAGTTCGTGGTCGGTGAGCTCCACCACGGCGGGATCGAGCAACTCCCGCAGCTCCACCCGGCCGAGCAGCTCCGCGAGCAGCGCCGAGTCGATGGAGAGCGCCGTCGCCCTGCGCTCGGCCAACGGGGAATCCCCCTCGTACATGAACGCGGCGACATAGCCGAACAGGAGGGTGCTCGCGAACGGGCTCGCAGACTCCGTGGTGATTTCGACCAGGCGCACAGACCGGGCCACGATCTCCCTGGCCAGGGCGGTCAGTGCGGGCAGGTCGTACACGTCCTGCAGGCACTCACGCACCGTCTCGAGGATGATCGGAAAAGTGGGGAAGGTGCGGGCGACGTCGAGCAATTGCGCGGCCTTCTGGCGTTGCTGCCAGAGCGGTGACCGGCGGCCCGGGTTGTACCGCGGCAGGAGCAGCGCCCGGGCGGCGCATTCACGGAACCGGGAGGCGAACAGGGCAGAGCCGCCCACCTCATCGGTCACCAGTTGTTCGAGTTCGTCCGGGTCGAAGACGAACAGCTCCCCACCGGGCGGCTCGGCCTCGGTATCCGGGATGCGCACGACGATGCCGTCATCGCTGGCCACGCACGCGCCATCGAGCCCGTAGCGTTCGCGCACCCTGGCGCTCACGGCCAGCGCCCACGGCGCGTGCACCTTCAAGCCGAACGGGGAATGCAGCACCACCCGCCAGTCGCCGAGCTCGTCGCGAAAGCGTTCGACGACGAGGGTGCGGTCGGTGGGCAGGTGCCGGGTTGCCGCGACCTGCTCGCCGAGGAAGGCGAGCAGGTTGGTGGCCGCGCGTTCGTCGAGCCCGGCGGCAATGCAGCGGGCCCGGCCGTCCGCCGGCGAGCCGGCCGAGATCTCACGGGTGAAGGCACCAATCGCCCGGCCCAGTTCGGCAGGGCGGCCGAGGCCGTCACCCTTCCAGAACGGCAGCCGCCCCGGTTCGCCGAATGCGGGGGTGACGACGACGCGATCGTGGGTGATCTCCTGGATGCGCCAGCTCGTCGCGCCGAGCGCGAAGACGTCGCCGACCCTGGATTCGTAGACCATCTCCTCGTCGAGTTCGCCGACGCGCCGCCCGGTGGCCTGGTCGCCGGCCATGAACACGCCGAACAGGCCGCGGTCGGGAATGGTGCCGCCGCTGGTCACGGCGAGCCTTTGTGCGCCCGGTCGGCCGGTGAGCGTGCCGGCGTCGCGGTCCCAGATGATGCGCGGCCGTAGCTCCGCTAACTGGTCGGACGGGTAGCGGCCGGCGAGCAGGTCGAGGGTTGCCTCGTAGGCCGACCGGGGAAGGGTCTGGAACGGGGCGCTCCGGCGTATGGTGTCGAACCACTCCTCCACGTCGATGGGTTCGAGGGCCGAGGCGGCGACGGTCTGCTGGGCGAGGACGTCGAGCGGGTTTGTCGGCACGGCGAGCGACTCGATCAGGCCGGCGACCATGCGTTCGGCGGCGACGGCGGCGTGGATGAGGTCGGCGCGGTGCTTCGGGTAGATGACGCCGCGCGAGATCTCGCCAACCTGGTGGCCGGCCCGCCCGACGCGCTGGAGACCGCTGGCCACCGACGGCGGCGATTCCACCTGGACGACCAGGTCGACCGCACCCATGTCGATGCCAAGTTCCAGGCTCGAGGTCGCGACGACGCAGCGCAGTCGACCGGATTTGAGGTCGTCCTCGATCATCGCCCTCTGCTCCTTGCTCACCGAGCCGTGGTGGGCTCGGGCGAGCAACGGCTCGGCGCCCTCGCTGCGGCCGCTGGCGCCCACCAGCTCGGCCGGCTGTTGCCGGGGCAGGTCACCAGCGACGACGGATGCCGCGGAAACGGATGCCTCGGCGGTGACGGGTGCGGCCTCGGCCCACGCCATCCGTTCGGCGTAGATCTCGTTGAAGCGCGCGGTGAGCCGCTCGGCCAGGCGCCGCGAGTTGGCGAACACGATCGAGGAGGTGTGCGCGAGCACCTGGTCGACGATCGCCTCCTCGACATGCGGCCAGATCGATCCGGTCTGGGGTACGGATGCCGTCGGTCCCTCGCGGTGAGGGCCCTCGGACGGCGTCCCCTGGCTCGGTGGCCCGGCGGCGAGCCGGCTCATGTCCTCGACGGGGACCACCACGCGCAAATCGAAGCGTTTGCCCGTCGCAGGAGCGACGATCTCGACCGGCGCCGCCCCGCCGAGGAACCGGGCCACCTCGCTGGGCGGCCGCACGGTGGCGGAGAGCCCAATGCGCTGCGCCGGTTTCGCCAGCAACGCGTCGAGCCGCTCAAGCGACAGGGCCATGTGGGCGCCGCGTTTCGAGGCGGCCACCGCGTGCACCTCGTCGACGATCACCGTGTCGACGCCCCGGAGGGAGTCGCGGGCGGCCGAGGTGAGCATGAGGAAGAGCGACTCGGGGGTGGTGATGAGGATGTCGGGCGGCGTCTTGACGAGGGCCCGCCGGTCCGCCGCCGTCGTATCGCCGGAGCGCACGCCGACGGTGACGTGCGTTGCGTCGGCGCCCAGCCGGACCGCAGCCTGGGTGACCCCGACGAGAGGGGCACGGAGGTTGCGTTCGACGTCGACGCCCAGGGCCTTGAGCGGGGAGATGTAGAGCACCCGGGTGCGGTTTGCGACCTCGCCAGCCGCCCGAGCGGCCGGCGGGGTGGCCGCGAACCGGTCGATCGCCCAGAGGAACGCGGCGAGGGTCTTGCCCGACCCGGTCGGCGCGACGACCAGCGCGTGGGAGCCGCGGGAGATGGCTTCCCACGCGCCGAGCTGGGCCTCGGTGGGCGCCGCGAACGCCTGCCGGAACCACGCCCGGGTGGCCGGCGAGAAGCGCCCCAGCACGTCGTCCATGGGATCATCTTTACCGAAACCACCGACAACGCCTAGGCGTTCCTCCGCCGTCAACC
>JBDTAA010000129.1:0-4160 GCA_039924805.1 Cryobacterium sp. | reverse complement strand
GGGTGTACTGGGTGAGGTCGTTGGTGCCGATGGAAGCGAAGTCGGCCTGGGCGAGGATGCGATCGGCCAGCAGCGCGGCCGACGGAACCTCGATCATGACGCCGGCGGTCCGGAGCCCCAGTTCGTGGGCGAGGGCGACGAAGTAGCTCGTCTCCTCGACGGTGGCGACCATGGGAGCCATCACCCAGACCTCTGCGTCTGTGGCGGCCTCCGCGTTGGCGAGGGCCGTGAGCTGTTCTCGCAGGATGTCTTCCGACGCGCGCAGGGCGCGCAGCCCGCGCAGGCCCAGGGCGGGATTCTCTTCGTGGCCGACGTTCAGGAACGCGAGCGGCTTGTCTGAGCCCGCATCGAGCGCGCGCACGACCACCTTCTTGCCGGGAAACTCGCGCAGCATCCGGGTGTATTGGTGTTCCTGCTGCTTGATCGTCGGCGCGTACGTCGAGTCAAGAAAGAGGAACTCGGTGCGAAACAGCCCGACGCCTTCCGCGCCGAGCTCGACAGCCTTCGCCGCCCCGTCCGCTGAGCCGAGGTTGGCAAGGAGGGGGATGGCGGTGCCGTCTGCCAGCCGGCCCGGCCCGATCGGCGCCAGCGCCCGCGCGGCGCGCTCGGCGATCCGGGCCTCTGCGTCGTCGACCTCTGCGGCGGTCGGGGAGACGACCACCACGCCGTTCCCGGCGTCGAGGATGACCACGTCACCGTCCACGAGCCGCACGGCGCCCTCGGCGCCGACCACGGCAACGATCGATTTCTCCCGAGCCAGGATTGCCGTGTGCGAGGTCGGCCCGCCGTCGGCGGTGATGAGCCCGAGCACGGTGTCGAGGTTGAGTAGCGCCGTATCTGCCGGGGCGAGGTCCCGGGCGACCAGGATGAAGGGGCGCCCAGGGTCGGGGACTCCGGGAGCCGGGAGACCGGCGAGGTTGGCGATCACGCGCTGCGCAACGTCGTCGAGGTCGGCAGCCCGTTCCGCCATGTAGCCGCCCAGTCCCGTGAGGACGTCGCGGAACGCGGTGAAGCCCTCGAAGACGGCGCGTTCGGCCGTCTTCCCGTCGGCAAGTCGCGCCGCCACGTCGTCGCCGAGTTCGGGGTCTTCCGCCATCATCGCCTGCGCTTCGAGCACGTCCTGAGCCGTGCCGCCCGCGCGTCGGCCGCGCTCTTTGAGGTCTTCCGCGACCTGGCCCACGGCCGCGTCGACACGGAGGCCCTCGTCTTTGGCCGTGATCAGGCTCGGTCTGTCGACGGGCTCGGGCAGAGGCTCCGGCATCCGTAGGACGCTGCCGATGACCACGCCCTGGCCGATTCCAATTCCATGCACATCCATCAGATCTCCTTCTGGGCTCAGGCGTCGTGGTCGGTGAGCAGCATCTCGACCAGCTGGTCGAGCACCACGGTGGCGTTCTCGCTCTCGCTGGCCAGGGTGACCTCGTCGCCATGGTCGATGCCGAGCGCGATGATGGCGAGGATGCTGGCCGCATTGACCGCCTTCCCCCCGTCCTTGGAGATAGTGACGGCCGAACCGGACTCCTTCGTCGCCTGGGCGAAGAGTTTCGCGGGTCGGGCGTGCAGCCCGTGGGTCGAGCCGATTCGGACAGTTCGTTCAACCATTGCTGTGCCTTTCCTTGCGCATCGTGGATGCGGGTGACGTGTCGAGCCGTAGCGGAATGTTCATGAGCGTGCAGCCTGTGCGCCGAGCGCGAGATCGAGGGCCTGTTCGCCGTCGCGTGCCGCGAAGACCGCCTCCGGCATCAGCCGGGCCTCCACACCCCTGGCACGGGCCTGGCCGAGGATGTCCTCGAACAGGTGAGCGAGGTGCGGGCCGACCAGGAGCACGTTGACCCCGCCGAGCTCGTCGGGCAGGTCGGATTCGCTTCCCGCCGTAACCTCGACCGCGATCCCTCGCTCCGCTGCCGTTCGGCGCACCCGCAGAGCGACGAAGGTGCTCGAGGCGCCGGCACCGCACACGATCAAAATCTTCATTGATTGGCCCTTTCGGAGGATTCGGGAGGCTGGAAACATCCTGATCCTTCTCGTGTCCGCCCGCCACCAGATCCCCTTCCGCACCCCCGGAAGTGTTGCCCAGGACCTAACGCGGGCGGGTTGGACCTGATTGACTTATCCCGAGACGATGGAGTTGCGTGCCATGAGCGACAAGCAGACACGGATGCTGGACTATCTGTCCCAGGCATCCGGCTGGGTGACGGCGGCCGAGCTTGCCGACCAGCTCGGGGTCACGCCGCGGAGCGTGCGCAGCTACATCACCCAGGCGAGGACCGCCGCCCTCCCGCTCGAGCTCGTGGAGTCGGGGCCTGCCGGATATCGGCTGAACCGCGCAGCACACATCGCATTCCGTCAGTCGCTCGGGTCCCGGCCGACCGAGGCAGACACCCCCCAGGACCGGCTGTACCACCTGGTGCGCCGGCTGACCGATTCCGGCGAGGGGCTCGACGTCTTCGATCTGGCGGCGGCCCTGTTCGTCAGCGACTCCACGATCGAAGCCGACCTCGGCAGGGTCAGATCGATCCTGCCCGACAGCGGCCTCGGCCTGGCCCGGCAGGGCAGCGTCGTGACACTGACCGGCTCCGAGACGGATCGCCGCCGGCTGCTCAGCCGAATGTTCCGGGAGGAAAGTGCGCGCGGCATGCTCGATCTGGAGGAGATCCAACGCGCATTCGCGTCGGAGAGTCTCGCGGGTTTCAAGACCGACCTGATCGCCATGCTCGACGGACAAGGCTATTTCGTCAATGAGTACGGCACGAACAACGTGCTGCTGCATTTGGCGATCGCCGTCGACCGGGTCACCCGGCGCGCGCGTGACGCTCCGGGAGGCGGGTCCGCCGACCACGACGGGGACGCCGCATTCCCCGACGAGATGACGAGCGCGCTGGCCGCCTTGATCACGCGCCATTTCGGTGTGGCGCTCGACCGCGGCGACCTGGATTACCTGTCCGTCCTTCTCACGACTCGGGTGGTCACGCCGGGGCAGGACCAACCGGTCGAGGCCCTTGCCCGCAACTACGTGCGGACCACCGACCTCGAGGTGGTGCGGCGAATCATCCGCCAGGCCAGCGACGAATACCTCGTCGATCTGGCCGGCGAGGACTTCATCGTGCGCCTCACTATGCACGTGCGCAACCTGATCGACCGCGCGCAGGACCGGTCGTACTCGCGCAACCCGCTCACCCGGTCAATCAAGACCGCCTACCCGATGACGTATGAGCTCGCCGTGTACATTGCCAGCGCCCTGCAGCGGCAGGAGAAGATCGTCATCAACGATGATGAGATCGCGTACATTGCCATGCACGTCGGGGCGCACCTGGAGCAGCAGTCCCGGCGCGAGGAGCTCGTCAGCTGCGTCCTTGTCTGCCCCAACTACTACGACATGCACGTTCTCCTGCGCGCGCGAATCGATCGGGTCCTGGGTGATGACCTGAATATCGTGTCCGTGGTGACGCGCAGCGACGTCGGCTGGGACACGTTGGAGGCCGACCTCGTGCTCAGCACCATCGACCCGCCGGTGCCGTCCGCCGGCGTGATCGTGATCCAGCCGTTCCTGACCGCGGGAGACGTCGACCGCATCCGGCAGAGCGTGAGCCGGGTGCGACGCCTCGGCCGCCGCAGCGAGATCAGGGACGAGCTGCTCAAGTTCTTCGACGAGTCGCTGTTCCTGCGCAACTTCTACGCACCGGGCGAGGTGGCGATGATCCGGGCGCTCGGCGAACGGATGACGGCGTTCGGGGTCATTGACCAGGCCTACGTCGACGGGGCGATCGAGCGCGAGCTGATGTCATCGACGGCCTTCACCGACAACCTGGCCGTTCCGCACGCGATGGCGATGAGCGCCAGGCAGACGTCGATCGCGATCGTCGTCAACGACAGCCCCATGGCGTGGGGCGAGAACCGGGTGAACGTCGTCGCCTTGATCGCGTTCAGCGCCGCCGGGCGAAAGAGCTTCCAGGCCGTGTTCGACCAGTTCGTCGAGGTCTTCGCCGACCGCGCGGATGTGCAGCAACTGGTCAAGCGCTCCGTCGACTTCGCATCGTTCATCGACGAACTCGTCCGTCTGATGGACAAGTAGCCCCTCCCATTCCCCCATCCCCCCATCCCCCCATTCCCCCATCCCCGCATTCCCCCACACGCGAACCAGCAGTTGTGGTCGCCAAACC
>JBDTAA010000128.1:0-6527 GCA_039924805.1 Cryobacterium sp. | reverse complement strand
AATTCGTACACCTCGGTATCGTCGACGCCGGGGAAGGTGCCGGAGGGCAGCGGCGAGAGCACGTGCGCGTGCAGGCGGGCACTCGGCCAGGCCTTGCCGACCCACCGCGACGACACCTCAGAGTGCGGGCGACGGCAGCAGGTCTCGTCGGGGCAGCGTGACACGGCCCGCTGCGTGGTCTCGCGGCCGCGGAACCACTTCGCCTGGGCGAACGGCACGCCGACGCTGATCGAGAATTCGCCGGCATCCGTCGCCCCGGTCTGGGTGGCGCACCAAAACGTTCCGGCGGGTGTGTCCGTGTACTGGTAGAACTCCGTGGTGCGGTTGGTGTGGGTGAAGGCGCTGCGGGCGTTCCACTGCTTGCAGACGTACTGGCCCTCGATCGAGCCGGTCACGTCGACCGGCAGCGGAAGGCCGTCGTTCTCGTAGCCCTTCTGCAGGGCGCCGTCGCGGGTGACCCGCAGGAAGTGCAGGGTCATGTCCAGATGGCTCGTCGCCAGGTTGGTGAGCCGGAGCGCCGCGGCCTCGTGCGTCACGCCGAAGGCGTCGCGGAAGTCCTCCACGGCCAGCTCGCGATCGCGCTTGGCCGTGGTGAGGAAGGTCAGGGATGCCTCGCGCGGCATCAGCGCGGCCGCGGCGAAGTAGTTGATCTGCAGCCGCTGCCAGAGGAACTCGGCGTAGCTGGACGGTCGTTCGTGCCCGAGCAGTCGGTGGCCCATCGCCTGCAGCGCCATCGAGCGCAGGCCGTGGCCGCCGGGGATGGACGCCGGCGGAAGGTAGATGCGGTGGTTGACCAGGTCGGTGACCGAGCGCGCGGAGTTGGGCAGGTCGTTGACGTAGATGAGGCTGAAGCCGAGCCGTTCGGCCATCACGCTCACCTCGCGGTGGGTGAGCGCGCCTGACACGTGTCCGGATGCCCGTACCTGGTCCTCGGCGAGCTGCTCGATGTCGGCCATGTAGTTGTCGCGGTCGAGCATCAGATAGCGCAGCTCGGTGTTGGCGCGCCGCGCCTCCTCCGGCGTCGCGATGGCCTCGTTGGCCCGGCGGGCGAGCTCCCGGTGCAGCCCGACCAGCGACTCGACGGCGGCCAGCGGGGTGCCCTTGGTCACCTTGACCTGGGGCAGGCCGAGGGCGCCGTAGAGCGGGTTCTTCTGCGCCCTGGCCAGCTCGATCTCCAGCGCCGCCCTCGTGTTCGGGGCTTCCCGGCTGAGGAGTTCTGCGAGGTCGACGCCGAGGGCGGAGGCGATCTCCTGCAGGGTGGACAGCTTGGGCTCCCGCCGCCCGTTCTCGACCAGCGAGAGCTGGCTGCCCGCCATCCCGATCCGGTCACCGAGCTGGTCAAGGGTGAGCCCGCGCTCGCCCCGAAAATGACGGATGCGGTGGCCGAGGGTAATGAGGTCAGAGGCTTGCTGGGGCATTCCTTAACAATACCGAAAGAATCGGGATTCTTAACGGAAGATTCTCCCTTTCGAACCTCAATTATCGCGCAGAATGGATGCAGAGGACAAAGTTTCACGTCCCACACATTCGAACCCCGAGCGGCATTCGACCGGAATCGACGAAAGGCCAGGAGATGACCATCGCTAATTTCCCCGTTCAGACCGGCGGATCCCCCGCCAACAAGCGCTCGGGAACGACCGACCCGAACCTCCAGGCCTGGGTCGACGAGATCGCCCGCATCACCCGCCCCGACGAGATCGTCTGGTGCGACGGCTCGATGCGCGAAGCCGACGCGCTCTCCAAGCAGCTCGTCGCCGAGGGCAAGCTCATTCGACTGAACCCGGAATGGCGTCCCAACAGTTTCCTTGCCCGCACGGACCCCACCGACGTGGCCCGTGTCGAGGACCGCACCTTCATCTGCTCCGTTGACCGGGACGACGCCGGCCCCACCAACAACTGGGCTGACCCCGTCGCCATGCGCTCCGAACTCATCGATGTCTTCACCGGAAGCATGCGCGGTCGCACCATGTACGTCGTGCCGTTCTCGATGGGCCCGCTCGGCGGCCCCATCTCGCAGCTCGGCGTCGAGATCACCGACTCTCCGTACGTTGTGCTCAACATGGGCATCATGACCCGCATGGGCGAGGCCATCCTGCGGATGATCGAAGAGGGCACCCCGTGGGTGCACACCGTTCACAGCGTCGGTTACCCCCTCGTCGACGCCGACGGCACGAGCCGCCCCGACGTGCAGTGGCCCTGCAGCGACCAGAAGTACATCGTTCAGTTCCCGGAGTCCCGCGAGGTCTGGTCGTACGGTTCGGGTTACGGCGGCAACGCGCTGCTGTCGAAGAAGACGTTCGCGCTGCGCATCGCATCCGTCATGGCCCGCGACGAGGGCTGGCTCGCCGAGCACATGCTGCTCATCAAGGTCACCTCGCCGGAGGGCAGCGTGAGCCACGTCGCCGCGGCGTTCCCCTCCGCCTGCGGCAAGACGAACCTGTCGATGTTGCGCCCGACGATTCCCGGCTGGAAGGTCGAGACCATCGGTGACGACATCGCCTGGCTGCGCCCCGGCCCCGACGGTCGGCTGTACGCGATCAACCCGGAGGCCGGATTCTTCGGCGTCGCGCCGGGCACCGGCGAGCTCACCAACCCGACGGCCGTGAACACGCTGTGGGGCAACACCATCTTCACCAACGTCGCGCTGCGCGACGACGGAGACGTCTGGTGTGAGGGCCTCACCGAGACCCCGCCGAGCCACCTCACCGACTGGGAAGGCAACTCCTGGACTCCGGATTCCGGCCGCCCGGCCGCGCACCCGAACTCCCGCTTCACGGTCGCCGCCGCGCAGTGCCCCTCGATCGCGGAGAACTGGGAGGAGTTCGGCGGCGTGCCGATCGACGCCATCCTGTTCGGCGGCCGTCGCGCCACGAACGTGCCGCTGGTCGCCCAGGCTCGCAGCTGGAAGCACGGCGTGTTCATGGGTGCCACGATCTCGTCCGAGAAGACGGCTGCCGCAGAGGGGACCGTGGGCGAACTTCGCCGCGACCCGTTCGCGATGCTCCCGTTCTGCGGCTACAACATGGCCGACTACTGGGCGCACTGGCTCAAGGTCGGCAAGGGCCTCGGCGTCAAGGCCCCCGCGATCTTCCAGGTGAACTGGTTCCGTAAGGGCGAAGACGGCAGCTTCCTGTGGCCCGGTTTCGGCGAGAACTCCCGCGTGATCGAGTGGATCATTCGCCGCGTCGAGGGCAAGGCCGGCGCGGTCGACACCCCGATCGGGCTGCTCCCCGCCGAGTCGCTCAACCTGGACGGCCTCGACCTTTCGGACGACCAGGTCGAGCAGCTGTTCCGGATCGACGCCCCGTCCTGGCTCGCCGAGTGCGACCTGACCGAGGAGTTCTTCAGCAGGTTCGGCGACCGCGTCCCACCGGCGCTCTACGCCGAGCTCGCGAGCGTGCGCTACAACCTGCGCGCGTCTTAGCTCCCGGCCCAGCAACGGCGCGACGACGCCACAGCACCGTATCCAACGCCCGGTGTCTCCCTCGAAAATGACGGAGATACCGGGCGTTTGGCCTGTTTCGGGCCGCTGCGCGGCATACGGGCGTTGAACCTCCGTCGTTTTCGGAGCCAGGCGGGGAGGCCTCGGCGGGAAGCGGCCAGTGCAGCGGGGGTGCGCTGAGTCGTAGGATTCAGGCACAGCCGGGCACCGGTCCCGACGGAAACCCGAGGGCCCATGCATGACGACAGCGCACTCGTGCAGCGACGGATCAGCCGGTTCGTGACGGAGCGGCTGCGCCCCGCGATCTACCGGGATTCGATTCCCCTCTCGCTGGAAGTCTGGGAGGCACCGGGCGAACCCGTTCCGTTCGCCGCGGCCGTGCTGGAGGACTTCGAGCCGTTCGCGACCGGCCGGGACTGGGGCCGCCCGTGGGGCACGACCTGGCTCCACGTCACCGGGGTCGTCCCGGAGCGCTGGCCCACCGACGCGCTGTTGCGGCCGGAGGTGGTCGTCGACCTCGGGTTCGGCTCCACGGCGCCGGGTTTCCAGGCAGAGGGCCTCGCCTGGTCGCCCGATGGCGTCATCCTCAAAGCGATCGAACCCCGCAACCAGGCCGTGCCTGTGACGGCCGGGCCGGGCGAGAAGGTCGACTTCTACATCGAGGCGGCGTCGAACCCGGATGTCACGACGCACTGGACCTTCGCGCCGACCAGCGAGGGCGACCAGGCCACCGCGAGGACCGGTCC
The DNA here is from genome assembly GCA_039924805.1 of Cryobacterium sp. Classification (GTDB taxonomy): domain Bacteria; phylum Actinomycetota; class Actinomycetes; order Actinomycetales; family Microbacteriaceae; genus Cryobacterium. The sequence goes on along the minus strand of JBDTAA010000128.1, from coordinate 2,339 downwards.
CATCTACCGACTCCGACGGGTTGACCTGGCCCTGCGGGACCAGACGGTGTGGGAGCTCGTGCAGGACTTCTGGACCCTCGAGGGGCTGCTGCGGGAATTGCCGTCGACCCAGCCGCGGCGCGCGGAGATCCTCAGGGCGCTCGAGCGCTGCATCGACACGATGGACCCGCACGACGTGGCCGGCACCGCGGCGGCCGGCCGCGAGGCCCTGGCCCCGGTGCTCGCCAGCCCCGCCAACGCGAGTGCCCACCGCCTGCACGCGGTCGGCCACGCGCACATCGACAGCGCCTGGCTCTGGCCGGTCAGGGAGACCGTTCGGAAGGTCGCGCGCACCTTCTCCAACGTGCTGCACCTGATCGAGGCGAACAAGGACTTCGCCTTCGCGGCGTCATCCGCCCAGCAGTACGCCTGGCTCAAGGATTCCTATCCGGAGCTGTTCCAGCGGGTCAAGGCGGCCATCCTGGCCGGCGGCTTCGTTCCGGTCGGTGGGATGTGGGTGGAGTCCGACACGAACATGCCCGGCGGCGAGGCCCTGGCCCGCCAGTTCGTGGCCGGCAAGCGGTTCTTCATGGAGGAGTTCGGCGTCGAACCGCTCGAGGTCTGGCTGCCCGACTCCTTCGGCTACTCGGCCGCGCTCCCACAGATCGTGGCGGCCGCCGGGTCCCGCTGGTTCCTGACCCAGAAGACGTCCTGGAACGAAACGAACCGGATGCCGCACCACACCTTCCGCTGGGAGGGGATCGACGGCACCCGGATCTTCACACATTTTCCCCCGGTCGACACGTATAACGCGGAGTTGTCCGGGAAGGAGCTGGCATTGGCCGAGCGTCAGTATGCCGAAAAGGGGTCGGCCAACACGTCCCTGGTGCCATTTGGCTGGGGGGATGGTGGCGGCGGTCCAACGGGGGAAATGATCGCCGCCGCCCACCGGACCGCGTCACTCGAGGGGTCTCCCCGGGTGGAGCTGTCCACCCCGCGACGCTTCTTCGAGGCCGCGGAGGCCGAGTACCCCGAGCCGCCCGTGTGGTCGGGGGAGCTCTACCTCGAGTTTCACCGCGGCACCTACACGTCGCAGGCCCGCACCAAACGGGGCAACCGGCGCAGCGAGCACCTGCTGCGGGAGGCCGAACTCTGGGCCACCGCCGCCGCCGTGCGGGGCAGCGCCGAGTACCCCTATGACCTGCTGGAAGAGACCTGGCGCACCGTGCTGCTCCAACAATTTCACGACATTCTGCCCGGCTCGTCGATCGCCTGGGTGCACCGCGAGGCCGAACGCAACTACGCGGAAGTTGCCCGGACCCTCGGCGCCCTGATCGAAGCCTCGGTGACGGCTCTCGCGGGCCCGGGCGAGGAATCACTCACGCTGAACGCCGGGCCGTATGCGCTGGGTGGGGTTCCGGCTCTCGGCGCGGTGGCCGCGCTGGGCGGTGCCGCAGCGCCGAACGCTGCAGAGGATGCGTCGATCGCGCGCGGGCCCCACGGCATCGTGCTCCGCAACACGCTCGTCGCCGTCACCGTTGACGCCGACGGGCTGTTCACGTCGGTGCGCGACCTCGCCGCCGACCGGGAACTGATACCGAAGGGCCGACGCGGCAACCTGCTGCAGCTGCACAGGGACACCCCCACCCAATGGGATGCCTGGGACATCGACGAGCATTACAAACGCAACATCACCGAACTCACCCGGGCCCAGTCGGTTGAGGTCTTCGCCGACAGCCCGGCCCGGGTCGGCGTGCGCGTCACACGGTCGTTCGGTGCGTCCAGCCTGGTGCAGGAGATCACCGTGTCTTCGGGGTCACCGACGGTCGACCTCGCCTTCGACATCGACTGGCACGAACGCCAGAAGCTGCTCAAGCTGGCCTTCCCGCTCGACCTGCACGCAGACCGGGCGGCGTCGGAGATCCAGTTCGGGCACGTCCACCGGCCCACCCACACGAACACCTCCTGGGACGTGGCCCGCTTCGAGACGTGCGCGCACCGCTGGGTGCACGTGGGGGAGGCCGGCTACGGCGTCGCGGTGGCCAACGACTCCACCTACGGGCACGACATCGGGCGGTCGAGCGACGCCGCCGGCCGCACGAATACGACCGTGCGGCTGTCGTTGCTGCGCGCGCCGCTCTATCCCGACCCGGAGTCGGACCAGGGCTCGCACGAGCTGCGCGTGTCGCTCCGGGTGGGCGCAGACATTGCCGACGCGGTCGCCGAGGGGTACCGGCTGAATCTGCCGCTGCGAACGGTGGCCGGGGTCGGCCCCGGGGGGTTCGACCCGCTTTTCACGGTGGACGACCCGGCCGTCGTGATCGAGGCCGTCAAGCTCGCCGAGGACCGCAGCGGGGATG
>JBDTAA010000127.1:0-3005 GCA_039924805.1 Cryobacterium sp. | reverse complement strand
AGCAACGACGTGGGTCTTGCCTGCAGCGACGGATGCGATCAGCACGCCGGCGAGGGCGGCCATGCCGGTGGCGAAGGCGACGGTGCCCTCTGTGCCCTCGAGTGTCGAAAGGGCCTCCTCGAACCGGGCGACTCCGGGCTGCCAGAGCCGCTGGTACACCGCCGACTCGCCGGGAACGATGTCCCCGCCGGTGGCGAGGTTCTCGTACGAATCACCGCCGGATTCGACACCCGCAAGCGGGTTGGTCGTGGAGAAGTCGATCACCGGGACGTGGGATCCTGATTCGGTGACGCCGTTCATTCCGGCGTGGACGGCGAGTGTTTCGATGTGTGACGACGATGGCAACATACCTAGAGAAAAACAGATACTGTGCGCTAGCGCAACTTGGGCTGCAGACTCTTGCATTTGATCTCGGTTTGTCACATAAGATTTCTGTTGACGAAGGGCTCAACGCATGGATTCGAAGAAGGCTGACCTCGACCGGGTTGACCGCGCGCTGCTCCGCGCCCTGTCGGTCAACGCGCGAGCATCCGGGGCTGCCCTGGCCGCCGAAATCGGGGTGGCCGAGTCGACCGTTTCGCTGCGACTGCGGCGTCTCCAGCAGCTCGGCCACATCCGGGGCTACCGGGCGAACATCGACCTTGCGGCCCTGGGCGCTTCGCTGCAGGCGCTCATCTCCGTGCGCCTCGCGAAGCACGCCAGGGGCCAGATCGACGAGTTCCGCAACGCCGCGCCGCACTGGCCTGGCGTGATTGGGATGTTCCACACGGCCGGGGCCGACGACTATCTCCTGCACGTGGCGGCCGCCGACGCCTCCCACCTCCGGGACTTCGTGCTCGAGCACCTGGCTGAGCATCCGGCCGTCGCGCACACCGAGACCAACCTGATCTTCGAGTACGTGGACGGGGACGGCTGGCAGGATCTCGTCAAGTAGGTGACCGACGAACGGACGGCCGCTGAGCCCGATCTCGACGCCGAGTTTGCCTGTTCCGGTCGAGTTTGACCGGCGCACCAGGCGATCTCGACCGGAAGTGTCAATCTCGGCGCGATGCGCTGACCCTGCGCGACAGGCTCCGCGCTGAGGCGCGGTGACCCCTGTCCAGACCGATCGGTTAGGCATCCGCGGATGACCATGTCGAACCGAGAACTCATCGTCGCGGCGGATGCCGTGCTCAATCCGTATGCCGCGGGGGACCGGCTCTTCGGCGATGTCGGAGCCGCCCTGGTCACCGATCGAGGCAACCGCTACGTCGGCGTCCGCATCGACACCGAGGTCATCCTCGGCGCCACGGAGACTCGACCGCTCCGCGAGCTCCTGCCGGCCAACGAGTGGCCGGCCCCGCTGGACGAGTCGGCGCTGGTGTAGTCGGCGCCGGACGAGTCGGCCCTGCTCGAGTCGGCGTGGGCTAGCGGTTAACAAAACAACGCCCCCACCAAGGTGGGGGCGTTGTCGAAGCTCAGTTGAGCAGTTGCGCTATTTAGAGGGCGCGGATGTTCTCGGCCTGGGGACCCTTGGGGCCCTGGGTTACCTCGAACTCGACCTTCTGGTTCTCGTCGAGCGACTTGTAGCCGTTCGATGCGATCGCGGAGTAGTGCGCGAAGACATCGGCGCTTCCGTCGTCGGGAGCGATGAAGCCGAAGCCCTTTTCAGCGTTGAACCATTTCACGGTACCTGTTGCCATTTTTGAAACTCCTCCAGGAGTGTTAGAAAGACCTCGACTTTCGAGGCCGTTCGTCGCGGTATTCGTCGTCCGCTTCCGAAAGGAATACGCCGCGATGACCGAGGTCAACGCGTTTTAAGACGTGCAAGCACTACAACTACTGAGATAACACTAGCTCACATTGCCCGAAACAAACTGAACCCTGGGAGATTTCGAGGCTAAAGCGTTACGTTCGCTGAAAGATATGCACAATCAGGGGGCTGCACGCACTACTCCACGGTCACGAAGTCGATGAGGTGTTCGACCCGGCCGAGGAATTGGGGCTCGAGGTCGGCGAAGGTGCGAACCCGGCCGAGGATTCGCTGCCAGGCCCTGGCGATGTCGGCCTGATCGTCGTGCGGCCAGCCGAGGGCCGCGCAGATCCCGTGCTTCCACTCGATGCTGCGGGGAACGGCCGGCCAGGCTGTGAGTCCGAGGCGCGCCGGTTTGACCGCCTGCCAGACATCCACGTAGGGATGCCCGACCACGAGCACGTGTTGGCCGTATGGGCCACGCCCCACGGCATCGGCGATCCGGCTTTCCTTGGACCCGGCGACGAGGTGGTCGACCAACATCCCGATCTTGCGGGTCGGGCCCGGCTTGAACACGGCCAGGAGCTCTTCGAGGTTGTCCACGCCCTCGATGTACTCGACGACGACGCCCTCGATCCGCAGGTCGGCGCCCCACACCTTCTCGACCAGCTAGGCGTCATGCCGACCCTCGACGAAAATCCGGCTGCCGCGGGCGACCCTGGCCGGGGCATCCGCCACCGCCACGGAGCCGGACGCGGTGCGCGCGGGTTTTCGGGGTGCCGTGCGGGTGGGAGCGACGAGCACGACCGGCCGGCCGTCGATCAGGAAACCTCCGCCGAGGGGGAAGAGTCGCAGTTTGCCGTGCCGGTCCTCGAGCGTGACGATGCTCTTCTCGATCCGCACGACCGCACCGCAGAAACCGGTGGCGACCTCCTCGACGACAAGGTCTGCGGTGGCCTCCTGCGTTGGTATCGCCGTTCGGCCCACGTCGCGCCAGCCCGGTTTGAGCACGTCCGCGCTGTACCTGTCCTGCGGGTTGCGATCGTGCATGTCTCGTTCGTCCGTTCGTGAGTGTCGCCCGGCTCCGGCCTCAGCCGTGCGGGCGGGGAAGTCCGCCTCGATCGACGCTAGCGGAAGTCGCGTGACGACGTCGCTACCGCGATGGTGGGCGGCTCGCATTGTCCGGCGCACCGGACGGGACGGGTAGTAACCTGTGGCTATGTGCGGGCGATTCATCATCACGGAGACGGCGCCTGACCTCGCCGCCATGTTC
>JBDTAA010000126.1:0-12317 GCA_039924805.1 Cryobacterium sp. | reverse complement strand
CAGGAGTGGCGGACCGGTTCGGCTGGTGGCCGAGGATTCGCAGGGCCAGGCGCCCCTGATCGTGCACCCGGACGGTCGAGTCGAGTCTGACGGGGACTTCATCCCCGCAGCCGATCGGCGCCCAACGGCCGGGGATCTGGCCACTGAGCCGACGCTGGAACCCGTACCGACGCCGGCGCCGAGGTCGGCCGCTGTGCCGACGCCGGAGCCGAAGTCGGCCTCCAGGCCGGCGCCCACGTTCATTCCCCTGCCGAACGCGGAGCCGAAGCTCGCGCCTGCGCCGGAGCCCGAAACCGTCTCGATGGACGCGCTTCTCGCTGGGGCACCCGCGGCGACGAAGTCGGTCAGGCACGTGCCGCCCGCCTCCCTGCCGGATCCGTCCGGCGTTGCCACTCCGCCCCGCCTCGCCGACTTCCTCAACTCCCGACCGGCGGACGCACCGGGCCCCGCCGAAAAGGGATGGCAGGGATCGATGAGCCGGATGACCGGCGGGCGCATCTCGCCGTCGCCCAACAGGGCCGAGGCTTCGCACCGCGCCGCCGTTGCCGCGGTTCAGCGCGGTTTCAACGGTCCACGCACGATCGTGGTGCTCAATCCCAAGGGCGGGGCCCACAAGACGACGGCGACCCTGCTGATCGCGGCGACCTTCGGCATCCACCGCGGCGGCTACACGCTCGCCTGGGACAACAACGAAACGATGGGCACGCTCGGGATTCGGGCGCAGGGCGCGAGTCACACCAACACCGCGGTCGACCTCCTCAGGGACCTCGACCGCCTGGACGGCGACCGCACGGTGAGCGTGTCCGACATCGACCGTTACGTGCGAAACCAGGGCGACTCCCGTTTCGACGCGCTGGCATCAGACCAGGACCCGGCCGGCGCGGCCAGTATCGACGATGTTGCCTTCCGAAAGCTGCATTCCACGCTCAACCGGTTCTACCGCGTGCTGGTCATCGACACGGGCAACAACATGCGGGCGTCCAACTGGGAGGCGGCCGTGGAGACGGCCGACCAGCTCGTCGTCGTGTCGACGATTCGCGAGGACACGGCATACGGCGCCGCTTCGCTCCTCGACGGACTCAGGCAGAAGGGCCACGCAGAGAAGGTTGCGCAGGCCGTGACGATCCTGGCATCGCCGGCGAAGCGGGCCGACGGCAAGCTCTCACGGCGGCTGCACGATCACTTCACGCAGCTCACCCGCTCGGTCGTTGACGTCCCGTACGACCCGGGGCTGGTTGCCGGTGGCCCCCTGAACATCGAGACGCTGGATCCGCGCACTCGCGCGGCCTGGCTGCGGGCGACGGCGGCAATTGCCGAGGGGCTGTAATACGCCAACCGGCGGTGCCGGAGGGGGCGCGGCTGCCGCGGCGCGGCCGCTCAGCGACCGCTGAAAGCGACGCGGCCCGAACGAGGCGACGCATCACTTCTCGCAGGCGATGCCGTCCTTGTCGCGGTCGCTGCGCTGGTTGGCCAGGTAGAGCGCGGATGAGAAAACCGGCTTGCCCGTGAGGGGCCTGTTGACACCGTTGACTCGGTTGTACCTCGTGCCGGGCTTCGCGATGCCGTACTTATAGACCGCGTTGATCTGTGTGCAGTTCGCGAACTGCACGGCAGTTCGCGCGTGGCCGGTCGGCGTGGACGCGTGGGCGACGCCGGTTGCACCAAACGCCAGGAGCCCCACGGTCAGAAGCGTGCCGATGCGGATCCTCGATGTGTGAAGCAAGACATCCCCCTGGGTGTTCGCGTGCGGCGTGTCCGGCGACCCGACACTCGGGGCGCATGGCCTAACCGTAGCGCGGGCCGCTGGCGCGGTCGCGGTCGGCCGTAGCCCCAGTCCGGGGCGGCTGTCGCGCCCATCGGGGCGAGCGACGCGACCGTGCTGGCACGCCTCCCCGCCGCGTATTAGCGTGGGGTTTAGCATCCGACACCCACACCCCATCGAACTGGCAGGGACACCCGAATGAGCATTGTCGAGGCCACCGGTCTGACCAAGACCTACAAATCGAAGAGTGGCCCGGTACACGCGCTGGCTGGCCTCGACCTGGCGGTGCCCCGCGGAACGGTGAAGGCGCTGCTCGGTCCGAACGGCGCGGGGAAGACGACCGTCGTGAAGATGCTCACGACGCTGATCAAGCCCGATTCCGGCACCGCGATCGTCGACGGGATCAACGTCGTCGACGATCCGAAGGGTGTGCGCCGCGTCATCGGGGTCTCCGGCCAGTACGCGGCCGTCGATGAGAACCTCACCGGCTTCGAGAACCTCGAGATGGTCGGGCGGCTCTACCACCTGGGAGGCGCTGCGGCCAGACGTCGCGCGCACGAGCTCATCGAACTCTTCGACCTGACCGAGGCGGGCAACCGGCCGGTGAAGGGGTTCTCGGGTGGGATGCGCCGCAGGATCGACCTGGCCGGCGCGCTTGTGATGAACCCGAAGATTCTCTTCCTTGACGAGCCGACGACGGGGCTCGATCCGCGCAGTCGCCTTGCCCTCTGGGGTGTGATCAAGAGGCTTGTGACCGACGGCACGACCGTGCTGCTGACCACCCAGTACCTCGAGGAGGCCGACCAGCTCGCCGACGACATCGCCGTCATCGACGACGGCCGCGTGATCGCCGAGGGCACCTCCGACCAGCTCAAGGCGCAGATCGGCGGGCACCGCGTGGTGGTCGCACTCGTCGACTCCGTCGACGCTCCGGCGGCACTGGAGGTCCTGGGCCGGCACGGCGCGGGCGAGCCGACCCTCTCCGGCGACGGCCGGGCGGTGGAGGTGGCCGTCACCGACGGGCCGCGTGCGCTGCAGCAGGTGCTCGCGGATCTCGGCGCTGCAGGCATCGAACTGCACGACGCCGGCATGCGCAGGCCAACACTCGACGATGTGTTCCTCAAACTCACCGGCCACAAGGCCGACAAGGCGGCCGACGACAGTGCCGCCGACCGGAAACTGGAGAAGACCACGTGAGCGCCGTCGCAACAACCCTGCCCACGTGGAATCCGCTGTCGATGTGGCTCTCGGACGGCTGGACCGTCACCAAGCGCAACCTGATCAAACTCAAGCGGTCACCGGACATGCTCGTTTTCGCCGTGATCCAGCCGATCATGTTCGTGCTGCTGTTCAGCCAGGTCTACGGCGGCGCCATCCAGGTGCAGGGCACCGACTACACCCAGTTCCTGATGGCGGGGATCTTCGCGCAGACCGTGGTGTTCGGCTCCACGTTCTCGGGCTCTGCCATGGCGCAGGACCTCAAAGAGGGCATCATCGACCGATTCCGCAGCCTGCCGATGAGCGGTTCGGCGGTGCTCATCGGCCGCACCAACAGCGACCTCGTGCTCAACACCATCTCGATGGTGATCATGATGGCGACGGGCCTCGCCGTGGGCTGGCGAGTGAACTCTTCCCCGCCGGAGTTCCTTGCCGGGGTCGGCCTGCTGCTCCTGTTCAGCTACTCGTTCAGCTGGGTGATGGCGCTGCTCGGGATGAGCGTGAAGAGCCCGGAGGTCATCAACAACGCCTCCTTCATCATCCTGTTCCCACTGACGTTCGTGTCGAACGCCTTCGTTCCCAGCAGTACGCTGCCCACACCGCTGCGCATCTTCGCGGAGTGGAACCCGGTCTCCTCGTTGGTGCAGGCGGCCCGGCAGTTGTTCGGCAACGTCGGCACGGCGCCGGTTCCGGATATCTGGACCATGCAGCATCCCTTCGCCACCGTGCTCATCGGGATCTCGGTCATGCTGCTCGTCTTCGTGCCGCTGTGTATCCGAAAGTTCGCGTCGATCAGTTCCCGGTAGCCGGGGCCGTGCCCTCGGCGCTCAGCTGCGCCGCTTGCGGGGGTTCGGGGTGTTGCGGGTGCGGCCCGGCGCGTTCTGGGTCTTCTTGGCGGAGGCCGGCTTGGCCTGCGCGGCGGCCGCCCGGACGGCCTTCGCCGCGGCCTTGGCCTTGTCGGTCCGCTTCGCCTTCTTCACCGGCTTGCCGTCGCCGGTGTGAGTGGCGGGGGATTCGGCGCGGGAGCTGCCCTTCGTGCGCCCGCGGACGATACCGACGAACTCCTCCACGTCGTCGTTCGTCTCGGCGGTCAGCCAGGCGAGCGCGATCCTCGTTTCCGCGACGCCCTGCACCGGCACCGAGATGACGTCCTTGCGGCTGTGCAGCCGGGCGAGCGAGTGCGGAAGGATCGCGATGCCGACGCCGGCGGCGACCTGCTCCATCAATTCGTCGAGGTCAACCATGTCCGGCAGGGCGCGGCGATTACCGTCGCGAATCTCGACGGCAATGTCCCGCCATTCCGGCACGGCGTCCGGGTCCTGCAGCAGGTGTTCGTCGGCCAGCTCGGCGACGGTCACGGTCTCGGCCGACCCCAGCGCATGGTCCTTGGCGGCGACGACGACGGGGATCTCGTTGTAGAGGCCGATGACACTCAGGTCGCGCTCGTCAATCGGCAGGCGCACGAGGCTGACGGTGGCGCGGCCGTCGCGCAGCACGGCATCCTGTTCGGCCGGATCGGTGCGGAACACCTCGAGCGGCACGTCAGGCCGTCGATCGGCCCAGATGCGCGTCCATTTGGTCGGCGTGACACCGGCGGCGAAGCCAATGTGAAGAGTCACCCGGCGTCCTTTCAATCGGCGTCAATTCCGCCATTTCGACGGTGCTCTCAGGCTATACGCTGGATAGATGAGTTCCGAGAAGAAGACCCAGACCATGAAGCCCGCCACGGCGGCCCAGAAACTCGGGATTCTGCTCGACGCGGCGCCGGAGGAATTCCAGAATTCGGCAATTTCGCGCACCGAACTGGCCGAGCTGGAAGCGAACCCGCCGGCCTGGCTCGTCGACCTGCGCGCCAACGGCCCGCACCCCAAGCAGGTCGTCGCCGCCAAGCTCGGCGTATCGATTTCGGGCCTCGCGCGCAGTGAGATGACCGAGCCGCTCACGACCGCCGAGATCAGCGCCCTGCTGCAGCAGCCCCCGGCCTGGCTCGTCACCGAGCGCGCGACCCAGCACGAGGTTCGGGAAGTTCAGATCGCGGTCAAGGATCGCGACGCCGAGCGCGCGCGCAAGGCCGCGCATGTTGCCCGCCAGGCCGCCCAGGTCGAGGGCAAGCCGGCCAAGGCGGTCAAGCCCCGCAAGACCGGCCGCTAGGCAGCCTGGGCGTATCGCTCGCGCAGGAATGCGACGATGTCGTCGAGCTCCGCCTGCGAGACGGAATGCGCCATGCCCTCGTAGATGCGCTCGGTGAGGGTCGAGTGACCCGGGAGCCATGCCTGGGTGCGACCGACGGCCGAGCTCGGGATGACCTGGTCGGCCGTGCCCCGACCCCAGAACACCGGCGGGCTGAGCTCTGCCAGGCGCGCGTCGCCCTCGTGCTCTCCGCTGCCGACGAAACCCGACAGCTGTACCGCGAACGCGAACCGCTCTGGCGCACGGCGCATCAGCTGCAGCGCCATTGCCCCGCCCTGGGAAAAGCCGAGCAGGCCGATGGATGTCGGCTGCTCCGGCAGCGCGTCGAGCCACTCGAGCACGCCCGCCGCGGCCGCGTCGAGGGCCTCGATGCCCGGGTCGCCGGGCTCGCCGATCGGGAACCACGACCAGCCCTGACCGGCGGTGAGCGGCGCGCGAAGCGCCGCGATCACCGGCTCAAGCGGCAGGTGGGGCGCGAGCGCGAACAGGTCGCCCTCGTGCGAGCCGAAGCCGTGCAGGATGAGCAGCAGCGGGCGGCCTTCCCGGTCGGCCTCGCCGGCCGACCAGAGCACGGCGGCGGTGTCGATCGGTTCGATGCGGTCGCTGTTGTCCATCGGTGTCCTTGCATTCGGTTGCGTCGTTCAGGTTGTGTCGTTCAGGGGGAGATGATCGGGGGCCCGGCGCTGCCGGTCGACAGATCCATCCTGCCATTTCCGCTCTGAGCATTCGACTTCGGGCGCGGGCGCGCATCGGGGGCTCCGGTGAGTGAGAATGAACACATGACCGTGCGCACCCCTGACCCTGATCCGGACTGGACCCCTGGCCCCGACGACGGCCCACCGGTGAACACGAACCCGGGTTGGCTGAGCGAGGTGGAGCTCAGCCAGATCCGCCGCCGGCTGCCGCTGCTCTACGTCGAGGCCGTGCCCGTGCGCGTCGACGGCCTCGGCCAGGTCGTGGAGGTGGGCGTCCTCCTCCGGGCGACGCCGGAGGGCAAGATGACCCGCACACTCGTCTCCGGCCGCGTCATGTACGGCGAGACCCTGCGCGACGCACTGTTCCGGCACCTCGAGAAGGACCTCGGGCCGATGGCGTTCCCGCAGCTGCCCGCGAGCCCGGTGCCGTTCTCCGTCGCCGAGTACTTCCCCCTGCCGGGGCTCACGGCGTTCACCGATGACCGCCAGCACGCCGTCTCGCTCGCCTACGTCGTGCCCGTCACGGGCACCTGCGACCCGCGCCAGGACGCGCTCGAACTCACCTGGATGTCACCGGAGGAGGCCGCGTCCGACGCGGTCTCGGCCGAGATGGAGGGCGGCCGCGGTTCGCTACTGCGCACGGCGCTCGCCTCGGTCGGGCAGCTGCGCTAACGGCCGTCGGCGCGGCCCCCGGTCAGGCCAGCCCGAGAGTTTCGAGGAAGAGAGCGGCGTACCGCGGAGCGTCCACGTCGAGGGCGACCTCCACGGTCTCCCACTCCTCGGCGAGGCCATGCACGACGTCCTCGCCCGGCCAGCGGCGGAGGTCCACGAGCGTCTGTCCGCGGCCGTAGCCCGCCAGGCCGATCCGCACCGGCCGGATTTCGGTGCGGAGGGCTCCGGGGTCGACGAGGGCGCAGATCGCGCCGGCGTCGCCGATGAGCCCCGTGTAGATGGCGTCCCGGCCGGGGCCGAGGGCCACGCGGCTGCCGAGCAGGGAACCGACCACACGGCCGAGCGGGGAATCGCCCTGCAGCAGTGCGGAGGCGACATCCTCGTCGATAACCACCTGGTTGAAGACATCGAGGCCGTACATGAACACGGGAACGCCGGAATCGAGCACGATCGCGGCGGCCTCCGGGTCGTGCCAGACGTTGAATTCGGCGACCGCCGTCGCGTTGCCCACGCTCGCCGAGCCGCCCATGAAGACGATGCGCTCGATGTTCTGGGCCACGTCGGGGTGCAGCCGGAGCAGCAGTGCGAGGTTGGTCTGCGGGGCCAGGCCGACGAGCGTGACCGGGCGGTCACTGGCCAGGATGAGCGAGTGCAGGAGTTCGACGGCGCTGAGCGGACTGGCCGTGCGCTCGCTCTGCGGCAGCCGCAGCGTGCCCAGGCCGCCCTCGCCGTGCACGTGGGAAGCCGCGCGGGCCAGGCCGAGGAGCGGTCGCCGGGCGCCGGCGGCCACGGGAATGTCAGGGGCTCCGGCGACATCGAGGATCCGGAGCGTGTTTTCGACCACTCGCTCGAGTGAGGCGTTGCCGGCCACGCAGCTGATGCCCAGCACGTCGATCTCGGGGTGCGCGTGGGCGAACAGGATGGCGAGGGCGTCGTCGACGCCGGTGTCGACGTCGAGGATGACGGGGATTGGGCTCATCCGCCCAGCCTACTTTCCCGAAACGACGGAGATTCCTACGCATTCGGCGACGAGCGTGGCCTCTCAGCCGATTCGGGCGAGAATCTCCGTCAAATTCGACGCGGACCGAGTCGCTGGGCCTGGCGGAACATCCGGGATTCGCGGAGCATCTCCCCGAAGAACGGCGCGACCGTGGTGACGCCGTCGAACTCGAAGCCGTTGCGACGGTAGAACGCCTCCGCCCGAGCGTTGTCCGTGGCGATCCAGAGGAACGCCGGCTTGGTGCCGATCGCTGCGTCGAGGAGGGCCTGGCCCGCACCCGTTCCGTGGTGGGCGGTGAGCACGTAGATCGCGTAGAGCTCGAGCTCGCCCGGGGCGTCGTCGTCTCGGCCCGCCCCGGTCCCGGCGAAACCGACGATCTCGCCGTCGACCTCCGCGACCCACTGCTGGTCGTTCGGGCTGCCAATGATCTGGTCCCAGCGGGTGGCCCGGTCCTCGGGCCGAATGCTATCCAGCAGCTGCTGCGACAGCACGTCGAGGTAGCTCTCGCGCCAGCACTGCACGTGCACGACGCCGAGCCGGGCGGCGTCCTCCGGACGTGCCTCACGAATGCTCACGCCCACGCTTGCCTCCCCCCTCGGAATCCCCCGATACTGCGTCACAGCCTAGCGAACGAGGCGGACCTCGCTCAGCTGCTCGCCGAGTACCTCTTCGACCCTGCTCTGCCCGTCGGCCACGTAGCCGTTACGGGCGTAGAAGCCGTGGGCGCGCGAGTTGTCTTCGGCCACCCAGAGAGAGGACGCTCCGGGGTCCACAACCGAGTCGAAGAGCCTTTGGCCGATGCCCGTTCCGTGCTGGTCGTGCAGCAGGTAGACGAAGTACAGCTCGGGGACGCCCGGCAGGTCCGCGTCGTGGCCGGGACCGCTGCCGGCAAAGCCGACGATCTCTCCGTCGACGACGGCCACCACCTGGCGGTACGCGGGGCCCTGCTTCGTGTACCGGCGCCACATGGCGGCGAGCCGTTCCGGGTGAAGCTGCGACAGGGCGGCGGCGCTCAGCAGGTGGTCATAGGTTTCGTGCCAGCAGGCCGCGTGGACGCGACCGAGACTGTCGGCATCCGTCTCTTCGGCGGGCCGAACAACAACTGTGGTGTTCATAAATCGACCCTAGCCGAGCGCCGGGGGCCGGTTTGACCGACGGATGCCCGCCGGCACGACAAAACGGGCCGGCTTCGTGAGAGACCGACCCGTTGAGCCGTGCGAAAGAGGTGCGCGGGCGCTAGCCCTGGGCGCGGCGCGGCGACGAGCGACGTGCGCCGGCGGCGCCACCGCCGCCGCGGACGAGCCCGCCGACCTGCAGGCCGCCGGAGCGTCCGGAGCCCTGGGCCGAGCGTCCGCCGCCGTTGCCCTGGGGTGAGTGGCTGCGACCGGATGCCGCCGGGCGATCGGCGCGCTCGTGACGGTTGCCAACGGGGGCGACGTCGTTGCTGCGCTCGGAGCGGCCACCGCGGCCACCCGAATCGCGGCCGCCGCGCCCGTTGTCGCGGTCGTCGCGGTTGACGCGCTTGCGCTGCGCGTTGGCGCCCTGCGAGCGGCCACCCTGCGACTGGCCGTGCGGCTGCTCCACCCGCGGGACGGGCTTGACGTACGCGGCGACGTCACCGACGAGCGCGTCGACGGCGGGCGAGTTGGCGTTCACGCGCTGGGGGGTCACCTTGATGGCGGCCTTCTTGAGCAGTGCATCCGTGTCGCGCTTCTGCTCGGGCAGGACCACGGTGACGACGTCACCGGCGCTGCCGGCGCGGGCGGTGCGGCCCGAGCGGTGCAGGTACGCCTTGTGCTCTGCGGGCGGGTCGACGTGGATGACGAGTTCGATGTCATCGACGTGCACGCCGCGGGCGGCGACATCCGTTGCCACAAGCACCTTGACGTCACCGGCGCTGAACGCGGCCAGGTTGCGGTCACGGGCCACCTGCGAGAGGTTGCCGTGCAGGTCGACCGAGGGGATGCCCGAGTCGGTGAGCGACTTGGCCAGCTTCTTGGCCTGGTGCTTGGTGCGCATGAAGAGGATGCGGCGTCCGCTGCCCGAGGCCAGCTTCTGCACGAGCGCCTTCTTCGACTCGGTGCCGTCAACCTCGAAGACGTGGTGCGTCATCGCGGAGACGTGGCTGGTGGCCTCATCGACCGAGTGCAGCACCTCGTTGTTGAGGAAGCGGCGCACGATCTTGTCCACGCCGTTGTCGAGCGTCGCCGAGAAGAGCAGGCGCTGCCCGGCCTTGGGCGTCTTGTCGAGGATGCGGGTCACGACGGGCAGGAAGCCGAGGTCGGCCATGTGGTCGGCCTCGTCGAGCACGGTGATCTCGACCGAGTCGAGGTTCACGAAGCCCTGCTTCATGAGGTCCTCGAGGCGGCCGGGGCAGGCCACGACGATGTCGACGCCGGCCTTGAGGGCCTGCACCTGACGGCCCTGGGAGACGCCACCGAAGATGGTCGTCGTGTTGAGGCCGTAGGCCTCGGCCAGGGGGGTGAGTGCTGCGGTGATCTGGGTGGCGAGCTCGCGGGTCGGGGCCAGGATCAGTCCGAGCGGACGGCCCGGGCGACGCTTGCCGCCGGCGAGCTTGCCGCCGAGGCGCGCCACCATGGGCAGGGAGAACGCGAGGGTCTTGCCGGAGCCGGTCTTACAGCGGCCGAGGACGTCGCGTCCGCCGAGGGTGTCGGGCAGGGTGTCGACCTGGATCGGGAAGGGGCTGTCGATTCCCTGGCTCGTCAGGATGGCGACGAGGGGAGCCGGCACGCCGAGCGTGCTGAATGTAGCTGAGGTTGCAGACAAAGTGGTGCCTTTCGGGCATCAGAGTCCTCGCCCGAGCCGAATGCCGCGAAGGCGACGGGCCGGGATCAAAAGAGGAATCACGTGGCGAAGGTGCCGATGGGCACATCCGTTCGCCGTAAGAAAGTGACATTCGAAAAACCGGGCCGGGCCTGCGGGTGAAAGCGGGAGGCCTCGATAATAAGAGGGCGTTCTACGACGCAGCAAGCGCAGCAATGCACTCGCAAGTACTTCAACACTAGCGGATGCTGTCAAATCCGGCCCGAAAAGCGGCTGCTCGGCTAGTGCGGCCGCGCGTTGTACAGCTCGCCGACGGGCACCTCGACGGGCACGATGTTGCCGGCCTGGGGGAGCGGGCAGGCCCACATCGGGTCGTAGGCGCAGGATGGGTTGTAGGCGAAGTTGAAGTCGAGGACGAGGGCGTCGTCGTCCATGCCGGGGCCAAGATCGGCGCCCTTGACCGTGTCGAGCAGGTAGCGCCCGCCGCCGTACGTTCCGCCGGGCTTGCCGGCCAGGGCGTCCTTCAGCGGCAGGAACAGCCCGCCCGCGTAGCTGGCGAGGCGCCACACATCGAGCGCGCCCACGTAGGGCAGGCGCACCGTGCCAACGAGGTCGAACGGCACCGTGCCATCCGTCCCCGTCTCGACGACGATGCGCAACGGCTCCTCCGCCCGGTGGATCTCGACCTCGAAACGCCAGTCGGGGTCGTAGCCGACGACGGGCAGGCCGGTGAACGCGGCGCGGTCATCCGGCAGCAGCGGCGACGACGGATGCCCCGCGAACAGCTCGTCACGCCCCGACCGCCACAACTCGTGGCCGGCGGCCGGGCTCTGCACGCTGAGCTGGCGCACACCCGCGTACAGCCCGAAGACGCGCCGGCGCCAGTCGACGATTTGCAGGGCGCCCAGTGAAGAACTCATCCCGTCAGGCTATTCGGTGGGGAGGGGGATGTCGGCGCCGAGGTCGAGGCGCCAGCTGGGCGCGAGCTGCTTGAGCCGCAGCATCCGCCACTGCCAGAACAGCCAGAACCCTGGCCAGAGCGCGAGGGTAGCGGGGCCGGCACGGAAGACGAGCTGGTCGCGGTAGAGCGTCTTGCCGGTGCCGGCCGGGTCGGGGGCGATCGCCATCTGGTGGTCCCAGAGCGTCACCGCGGCCAGCGAGCCCGACACGCCGCGTCCGGTGTCGCGGAGGATGCGAACGCCGTCGGGTCGTGTCGTCGCCATGTTCAGGCGGATGATCTGCTCGCCGAGCGGCACCAGGCCGAGCCCGCGCAGCTCGACGGGGTGCTCGCCGGACTCCCACACGGTGGGGAAGCCCTGCTCGCCCCGCGATTCCATGCGGACGAGGGGAGAACTCACCTCGGCGAAAACGGCGGGGCTTCGGATGGCGCGCCAGGCGGCATCCGGGGCGCAGTCGAGGATTTCTTTCAGCAGCACGCGCATGCCCCCAGTCTCTGGGCAACCGGCATGGGATACAACTGGAACGTGGCAATTCGATACTGGCTGGGCGTCGCGCAGCGCGAAAACGTGCGGCGCGGGATGGCCATGGGCATCATTCAGGCCAACGAGCGCGCGCGGGCGACGCTGGAAAGCATGCGCGACTCCGACGGCATCGTCTATTACTCGCCGAAGACCGACTTCGAGGGGGAGCCGCTGCGGGCCTTCACCGCGATCGGGCGGGTGATCGGCGACGCGGCGCACCAGTCGGGCGAGTCCCCTGCGGGCAGCTACCGGCCGTGGCGGCGCCGGGTGGAGTACGACCCGGATGCCGTGACCACGCTGATCCGGCCGCTCCTGCCCGTGCTCGACCTCACCCGAGGCAACCCCGACTGGGGCTTCCAGCTCCGGCGCGGGCTGCTCGAGATCTCCCGGCACGACTTCGAGGAGATCCGCCTCCAGATGCGGCGTCCCTCGGCCGACGACTGGTAGCTCGCGCCCGTCCGCGCGCTCGCCGGTTCGCCCGTCCGAGCGCTCGCCGGTTCGCCGAGTTTGCCTGT
>JBDTAA010000125.1:0-7136 GCA_039924805.1 Cryobacterium sp. | reverse complement strand
GTCACCGTCATCGCGGCCGGCTTCGACGGCGGAGAACCCGGCGCCAAGGTCGCCGAGGTGCGCCGTTCCGACCTCGTCGCCGCCGGCATCGCAGCGGGCAGCAGCAGCGCCGGTGCCTCGGCCGGATCCGAGGTCTCCTCCGGCCACTATGTGGAGGAGCTCACCAGCTCCTCCGTCTGGTCAAGCGGCGAGTCCACGGCCGGCGGAGCAGTCGTGGCCGACCCTGCGTTCGAAGACGACGCGGACGACCTCGACATTCCCGACTTCCTCAAATAGTCACGACGGACGCGCCGCCACGCACGTACCGGGCACGGCAGGACAGGGGCAGGTCGGCATGAATGAACCATCGCTGCCTCCGTTGGCGGAGCGCCTGGCGGCCGTGCGCGCGGGGATCGCTGACGCCGCTGCGTCGGCGGGTCGCGCCGCGGAGGAGATCACGACGATCGTCGTGACCAAATTCCACCCGGTCTCCCTGATCGAGGAACTCGCCGGCCTCGGCGTGCACAACGTGGGCGAGAGCCGGCACCAGGAGGCGCAGGCGAAGGCGCAGGAGCTGGCGGGGCGGGGACTGACCTGGCATTTCGTGGGCCAGGTGCAGGGCAAGAAGGCCAGGCAGGTGCGCGCATACGCGGACGTGATCCACTCCCTCGATCGCGAATCCCTCTCGGCGGCCCTCGCGTCGGATGAGAGCACCGTGGACTGCTTCGTGCAGGTCAACCTCACGGATGACCCGGAGCGCGGCGGGGTGACCCCTGCCCTTCTCGAACCGCTCGTCGACCGCGTCCTCGCTACCCCGGGCATCCGGCTGCTGGGCCTGATGACGGTGGCTCCGCTCGGCGCCGCACCCCGCCAGGCCTTCGCCCGGGTGCGCGAACTCGGCGAGCAGACTCGCCGGCAGGCCCCTGAGGCGCGGTTCCTGTCGATGGGCATGTCGCAGGACTACGCCGACGCGATCCACGAAGGGGCGACACACCTAAGAATTGGCACCGCAATCACGGGGAATCGCCCCCTGCACCGTTAATCTCAATGAGAAGCAACACCCAACACGGAGGTCGAGATGTCCAACCCGCTCAAGAAAACCATGGTCTACCTGGGTCTGGCAGACGAAGAGCTGGAGTACGAGGCGCCCGCCGCGGCCAGCGTCTCGGCCGTACCCACCCCGACCTCGCAGAACATCGCCGGCCGCGCGCCCGTGACACCCCTTCGCAAGACCTCCACCCCCAAGAATGTGGCTGCTTCCGAGATGAATGAAATCCTCACCGTCCACCCGCGCCAGTACCGCGACGCGCAGGTGATCGCCGAATCCTTCCGCGACGGCATCCCCGTCATCATCAACCTGTCCCAGATGAGCGACGCCGACGCCCGCCGGCTGATCGACTTCGCCAGCGGCCTCTCCCAGGGACTGTTCGGCAAGATCGAGCGCGTGACGGCCAAGGTTTTCCTGCTCTCGCCGTCGCACGTTGTCGTCTCCGGCGACCACGACGCCGAAGGCGCCGACCCCGATGGCTCCTTCTTCGCTCAGTCGTAGTCGCGACGCCCCGTAGTATCGAAGAGTGTTATCGCTGCTGGCCGGAATCGCCTATTACCTCCTCCTCCTCTACTTCTTCGTTCTCTGGGGACGGTTCATCGTCGACCTCGTGCGTGGAGTCAATCGGGCCTGGCGTCCGCAGGGCTTCCTCCTGGTTCTCGTCGAACTCGTCTACACGCTGACCGACCGACCCGTGAACTTCTTCCGGCGTGTGGTCCCATCCCTACGGGTGGGACCGATCGCCTTCGATTTCGGCTGGAGCCTCACGATGCTCGGCACGATCATCGCAATGACGGTTGCGCGGATGCTGGTGCAGTCATGATTGCGGCGTGGCTGCCCGCAATCGGATAGGCCCCCCGAGTGCGGGATGTATCCTTGACCAATGACGCGCTAGCGTTACCTGAACGTTCAACTATCAATTCACAACCAAGTTCTAAGGGTGGACAGCCATGGCGCTAACTCCGGAAGATGTAGTCAACAAGCGGTTTCAGTCGACCAAGTTCCGTGAGGGATATGACCAGGACGAGGTTGACGACTTCCTCGACGAGGTCGTAGTCGAACTGCGCCGCCTTACCAAGGAAAACGAGGAGCTCAAGGCTCGGGTCGGTGGCGACGCAGCTGCAGAGCCCGCCGGCGCGACCGAGACGGTGGCCGCAGCGGTCGTCGAGCCCGTTGTCGTGCCGGAGCCCGTCAAGGCCCCTGTGGCGGCTGCGCCGGTTGCGGTAGCCGAGCCGGTCGACGAGACCACCGGAACCACAAACCTGCTCCAGCTGGCACGACGCCTGCACGAGGAGCACGTCAAGGAAGGCGCCGAGAAGCGCGATGCATTGATCGCAGAGGGCCACGCAACGGCCGCCCGCGTCATCGCAGAGTCCGAGGCGAAGCAGCGTGCCCAGGTCAGCGTCCTCGAGAAGGAGCGTTCCACGCTCGAGAACAAGATCGAAGAGCTCCGCACCTTCGAGCGGGAGTACCGCCAGAAGCTGAAGGGCTACATCGAGGGCCAGTTGCGTGACCTGGACTCCACCTCGCCGGTCGGAGCTGGTGTCGGTAGCGACTCCGGCAACGCACCGAAGTCAAGCTTCCAGAGCTTTGGCGCGTAGGGCCACAGCGAAGGTCAGCTTCCGCGCACTCATCGTCCTGGCCACTGTTGCGCTGGGCGTGTACGCGCTTGATCAAATCAGTAAGTTCCTGGTCGTCGACAGACTGACCGAGGGTGATGTTGTCCGGGTTCTGGACGATGTGCTGCAACTGCACTTCGTTCGGAACCCGGGCGCTGCCTTTTCCCTCGCCAGCGGGATGACCTGGATTTTCTCCATCATCGCCACCGGCGTTGTTGTGTTCATCATCTGGTTCGCCGGCCGCATCCGCTCCATCGCGTGGGCCGTGGTCTTCGGTCTGCTGCTCGGCGGAGTACTTGGAAACCTGACCGACCGCCTCCTCCGCGAGCCGGGATTCGGTGTGGGACACGTCGTCGACTTCATCTCGACTCCCTGGCTCATCCCCGCCATCTACAACGTCGCCGATATGTGCATCGTCTCGAGCATGGCCGTCTTCATGATCCTGACCATCCGCGGCATCGGCCTCGACGGCGTTCGAACGCCCGCCCCGGGCAAGGACACGCCCTCAGCGGGTTCCGCTCCGAAGGCGGATTCCACGACCGACGGTCTCGTCGGTCCAGCTTCCACAGAGAGTTCACCGTAGGCCAGGCCATGGAAACCCGCTCACTTCCCCTTCCAGACGGACTCGACGGGGTTCGCGTCGATGCCGGCCTCGCCCGGCTCTTCGGTTTCTCGCGCAACTTCGCCGCAGAGATCGCCGAGGCCGGCGGCGCCTGCCTCGACGGGATGCCGGTCGGAAAATCCGACCGTTTGCGCGCGGGAGGCTGGCTTGAGGTCAGCTGGCAGCCCAAGGAAGCCGTCGCCATCGTGCCGATCCCGGTGCCCGATCTGACGATCGTGCACGACGACGAGAGCATCGTCGTGGTCAACAAGCCCGTCGGCGTCGCCGCACACCCAAGCGTCGGCTGGACCGGGCCCACCGTGCTCGGCGCGCTCTCCGCCGCCGGGTACCGTATCGCCACCTCCGGCGCCGCCGAACGCGCCGGCATCGTGCACCGCCTGGACGTCGGCACGAGCGGGCTGATGGTCGTCGCGAAGTCCGAGGCGGCCTACACCTGGCTCAAGCGCGCGTTCCACGACCGCGAGGTGGAGAAGATCTACCATGCCGTCGTTCAGGGCCACCCCGACCCACTCACCGGCACGATCGAAGGCCCGATCGGGCGCCACCCCCGCTCGGACTGGAAATTCGCTGTCGTTGAGGGAGGCAAGCACTCCGTGACGCACTACGAGACAATGGAGGCGTTCCCCTCGGCGTCGCTGCTCGAGGTTCACCTGGAGACGGGACGCACCCACCAGATCCGCGTGCATATGGCCGCCCAGCGGCATCCGTGCGTGGGCGACGCCATGTACGGGGCCGACCCGTCTATCTCGGCCCGGCTTGGGCTCAGCAGGCAATGGCTGCACGCCACCCAGCTGGCGTTCACGCACCCCGATTCCCGGGAGTGGGTCACGTACACGGCCGACTACCCGCAGGACCTCGCCCACGCGCTCTCCGTGCTCCGTGGCGATTAGTCTGGAAGACAACCACCACCCACGAATTCGGAGCAGTTTTGGCGCCTCAGGGTAATTCGGGGGGCTCGAACGACTCGTTCGTGCACCTCCATGTGCACAGCGAATACTCGATGCTGGACGGCGCCGCGCGGGTGAAACCGCTGATCACGGCCGCCGTGGAACAGGGGATGCCCGCCGTGGCGATCACCGACCACGGCAACGTGTTCGGCGCATTCGACTTCTGGCGCACGGCCACCGAGGCCGGGATCAAGCCGATCATCGGAACCGAGGCCTACGTCACGCCCGGCACCGACCGGCGCGACAAAACCCGGGTGAAGTGGGGCACAGGAGGCCAGAACCGCGACGACGTCGGCGGCAGCGGCGCGTACACACACATGACCCTGCTCTCCGAGAACACGGAGGGCATGCACAACCTGTTCCGGCTTTCCTCCCGGGCTTCGCTCGAGGGCTACTACTTCAAACCGCGCATGGACCGGGAGATGCTCAGCCAGCACTCCACCGGCCTCATCGGCACCACGGGCTGCGCCGGTGGCGAGGTGCAGACGCGGCTTCGCCTGGGGCAGTACGAGGAGGCGAAGAAGGCGGCGGCGGATTTCCGCGACATCTTCGGGCGCGAGAATTTCTTCTGCGAAATCATGGACCACGGCATCGACGTCGAGCGCCGCACCATGAGCGACCTGCTTCGGCTGGCGAAGGAGCTGGACCTGCCGCTGCTCGCCACCAATGACCTGCACTACACGCACGCCCACGACTCGACCGCGCACGCGGCGCTGCTCTGCGTTCAGTCCGCGTCGACACTGGATGACCCGAACCGGTTCAAGTTCGACTCCGACGAGTTCTACCTCAAGACCGCCGCGCAGATGCGGCACATCTTCCGCGACAATCCCGAGGCGTGTGACAACACGCTGCTCATCGCCGAGCGCTGCGACGTGAAGTTCAACACGCAGGCCAACTACATGCCGCGGTTCCCCGTTCCGGAGGGCGAAGACGAGCAGAGCTGGTTCATCAAGGAGACCGAGGTGGGGCTGCACCGGCGGTACCCGGCCGGTATCCCCGACGACGTGCGCAAGCAGGCCGACTACGAGGTCGGCGTCATCCTGCAGATGGGCTTCCCCGGCTACTTTCTCGTCGTCGCCGACTTCATCAACTGGGCCCGTCGGAACGGCATCCGGGTCGGTCCCGGCCGTGGTTCCGGTGCCGGATCGATGGCCGCGTACGCCCTCGGGATCACCGACCTCGACCCGCTGCGGCACGGACTCATCTTTGAGCGATTCCTCAACCCGGACCGCGTCTCCATGCCCGACTTCGACGTCGACTTCGACGAGCGCCGTCGCGGCGAGGTCATCCGCTACGTCACCGAGAAGTACGGCGACGAGCGCGTGGCCCAGATCGTCACCTACGGCACGATCAAGGCCAAGCAGGCGTTGAAGGACTCGTCCCGGGTGCTCGGTTTCCCGTTCGGCATGGGCGACAAGCTCACCAAGGCGATGCCGCCGGCCATCATGGGCAAGGACGTGCCGTTGACGGGCATGTTCGACAAGGATCACCCCCGGTACCGGGAGGCCGGCGATTTCCGGGCGGTGATCGAATCGGACCCGGAGGCGCGCACGGTGTTCGACACCGCCCTCGGGCTGGAGAACCTCAAGCGGCAGTGGGGGGTGCACGCGGCCGGCGTCATCATGTCGTCGGACCCGCTGATCGACATCATCCCGATCATGAAACGCGAGGTCGACGGCCAGGTCGTCACCCAGTTCGACTACCCGGCTTGTGAGGCGCTCGGGCTGATCAAGATGGACTTCCTCGGGCTCCGAAACCTGACCATCATCGACGACACCCTCGACAACATCGAGGTCAACCGCGGCCATCGCCCCGTCCTCGAGGACCTCGAACTCGATGACAAGCTCGCCTACGAACTGCTCGCCCGCGGCGACACGCTGGGTGTGTTCCAACTCGACGGCGGGCCGATGCGCTCGCTCCTTCGCCTGATGAAGCCCGACAACTTCGAGGACATTTCCGCGGTCATCGCGTTGTACCGGCCGGGCCCAATGGGCGCGAACTCGCACACCAACTACGCGCTGCGCAAGACCGGCCAGCAGGAGATCGTGCCGATCCATCCGGAGCTCGAAGAAGCCCTCGTCGACGTGATCGGCAACACCTACGGCCTGATCGTGTATCAGGAGCAGGTCATGTCGATCGCCCAGAAGCTCGCGGGCTTCTCCCTGGGCCAGGCCGACCTTCTGCGCCGGGCCATGGGCAAGAAGAAGAAGTCCGAACTGGACAAGCAGTTCGAGGGCTTCTCCGCCGGGATGGCGGCCAACGGGTACTCGATGGACGCCGTGAACACGGTCTGGAACATCCTGCTCCCATTCTCAGACTACGCCTTCAACAAGGCCCACTCGGCCGCCTACGGCGTGCTGAGCTACTGGACCGCCTACCTCAAGGCGCACTACCCTGCCGAGTACATGGCGGCCCTGCTCACGAGCGTGGGCGACGCGCGCGACAAGCTCGCGCTGTACCTCAACGAGTGCCGCCGGATGGGCATCCAGGTACTGCCGCCGGACGTCAACGAGTCGATCGGCTTCTTCGCCGCCGTCGGCACCGACATCCGTTTCGGTCTCGGCGCCGTGCGCAACGTGGGCTTCAACGTCGTCGAGGCGATCCGGGCCGCCCGGACCGAGAAGGGCGCCTTCGAGTCGTTCCACGACTTCCTGCGCAAGGTTCCCCTGCAGGTCACGAACAAGCGCACCGTGGAGTCCTTGATCAAGTCGGGCGCGTTCGACTCCCTCGGCGCCACCCGCAGGGCGATGTTCGAGATCCACGAGGGCGCGGTCGACTCTGCCGTCAAGATCAAGCGGGACGAGTCGCACGGCATGGTCGGATTCGACTTCGACAGCCTCTTCGACGACCCGCAGGAAACCGAGCAGGTGCCCGAGCGGCCGGAATGGACGAAAAAGGAGAAGCTGGCGCTCGAGCGCGAC
>JBDTAA010000124.1:0-5169 GCA_039924805.1 Cryobacterium sp. | reverse complement strand
CGCCGGCCCACTCAACCTCGGGCCGGGGCCGCATCGACGATCCCCACGAAACGACTGCCGACACCGTCGTACTCGCGGCGGCTGAGTCCGGCCCCCGGAGCCGGCAGCTCGTCGTACCCGTGGTCGTCGCACGTTACATAGGTGAACGCTGGCCACCACTTCTTCGGCCGCGCGGCCTCCCTGAAGCCGCAGACGTCGCAGTGGAGCTCCACCCACACGGGCTTCTTGCCGGTGCGGTTCGCCCTCGACTGGGCCAGCCACGCGGGCGGATTCGCGTCGAGCTCGTTCAGCTCGGCCTCGCTCATCCGAGAAGGGATGCCGTGCCGGTGCGCCATTTCCAGCGGGATATCCAGCCGGAGGGCCACGTCGCGTCTCGTAATCATCATCTCCATCAACGATAGACGGTGCCGGAGCCGTCCACACAGCCACCTCCCCTCGCGATGCGATAATGGGGCATGCCAGATTCCGTTTCCCCGCTGGGGCTCCTTCTCGACGTCGACGGCCCCATTGCGAGCCCGGTGACGCGGACCATTGCGACGCCCAGTATCGTCACCGATCTCATCCTCCTCGCCGGAGCCAACGTGCCGATCGCGTTCATCACCGGGCGTTCGGCGGCGTTCATCCGCGACGAGGTCGTCACGCCGCTGCTGGGGTCAGGGCTCCCCGCCGAGTTCCGCATGTACGGCGTCTGCGAAAAGGGGGCGGTGTGGTTTCCGATTTCGGCGTCAGGCATGGGCGAGGTCGTCGTGGATGACAGCGTTGCCCTGCCCGTCGAGGCCGTTGACGCGCTGCGGCAGCTCGTCGCTGACGACTACTCGGACACCATGTTCTTCGACGAAACAAAACAGGCCATGGTTTCCGTTGAGCAGCGCACGGATGTCGCGCGGGACTCCTACCTGGCCGCCCAGAGCCTGTTCAACGCGGCAGCGTTCGGCCTCCTCACCGACCTCGGGCTCGGCGTTCGACTCGGCGACCGCGTGGCGGAGAACTCCGACGGCGCCGTCCCGTTCCGCATCGACCCGACCATCATCTCCACGGACATCGAATCGGTGCTCCTCGACAAGGACAACGCCGCGGAACGCGCGCTCGCCTTCTTCGCCGAGGGCGGACCGCTCCCCCGCCTCTGGCGTTCCATGGGCGACTCCCGCAGCGACTACCTCATGGCGGACCACCTGCACGCAGCCGGCTACGACGTGTCCCACGTCGACGTGCGGCCGGCCGACGGGATCCTCGATCGGCCCTATCCGGTCATCGTCATCGGGGAACAGATCCACGACGAGGCCGGCGCGAGCTTCCTGGACTACTGGGTGGACAAGCTGGGCCTTCGCGCCGGCTGACGTCCGTCACCCGGCACCGCTGGGCGGTTACTCCGGAACGAAGCTGATCCCGTTCTGCAGCCTGCTTCGAAGCTCGAAGACCTTCTCGAAACTGCCGCGTTCCATACCGGGGAGCCCTTCGCGGAGGAGGCCGATCAAACGTGACCGCGGAATGGTCGCGACGGTCGGGCGACGTCCGCGGCCCGCTATGATCAGGGGCTCGGGAACGGCGTCATCGGGCAGCACGACGATGAGCGCGGTGAAACGGATCTTCAGGGATCGGGACAGCGCCTTGGCGGCATCCTGCAGGTCCTGGATCGGGCGCTCCCCCGGCATCAGAACCTCGCCGTCCAACTCGCCGCGTCGGAGCCGCACGGGCCCGCCCCAATCCTCGGAGAGGATACCGAAGAGACCCGCCGGGCCGAGTACGACGTGATCCAGTTTTGTGCCGTGGTCGCCTGGGTCGACATCGTGCCACGCCGTGAAGCCGATCCCGAGGCCGGAGACGAGCTGGGCGGTTGTCTCTTCCGCGAGGGCCTTGGCGAGGTAGTGGCGCAACTCGCGGGGCGCGGTGCGCACGAGTTCGGGGGCGTACGGGTCCTCGATGGTCGTTCCCCGGCCGGCCCACTCCCGAATGAGCGAGAGATAGCGCTGCCGGGTCTGGCCACCGGGATGTCCATACATCCGGGCGCGCACGCTCGACGGAGCCGACCTGTTCGATGCCGGGGCCGCATACGCGGAGCCCTGTGATTCCGACCCGTCCTGCTGGTATCGATGGCGGTCGTAATCGCTGCGACGCCGCGGGTCCCCGACGCGCTCCCAGGCGATCTGAACGGCGTGGAACTGCTCGGCGCTGCCACCGACGTCGGGATGGGTGCGACGCAGTAACCGGCGGTACGCGCGCCGTAGTTCTTCCTGGCTCGCGGTCGGGCTCACCCCTAGAACCTCGTAAGGCGTGGCCGCGGCCGGGCTATCTGGCATCCTGGGCGGTCTCTTTCGCAAACTGGTAGCGGTAAACGGTGCTTCCTACGATACCGACCAACGAAGGCATCTCGCCCCAGGGCACCTGTGGCCCTGCGAAGTGGCAGATGTCATCCCGCACAGCGTGGAGCGGGAGCGTCGGTAGGATCGGCTCATGATCGATCTCCCGACCGTGCGCGGCGATCTTCGGCCGCCGCGGCTCCACCATTCATCCACTCGGTTCGTGGCGATGCTCACCGTTGGGTTGGCCGCGGGCGTCGTCGCGGCTGCACTGGGCGATTGGGTCCGCGGGATCACGGTCGGGTGGGCGGCGGCCTGCATCACCTACCTGCTGTGGGTCTGGCTCACGGTAGGGCGAATGGATGCGGCAACCACGGCCGCGCATTCGACACGGGAGGATCCGGGCCGGGCGGTATCGGACCTCCTGGTGCTCGTCGCGAGCCTCGCCAGCCTCGGCGCGATCGCGTCACTCCTCATCGATGCGCGCGCCTCGGAGAAGGGCTTGCTCGCCATGCTCGCCGTCGTCAGCGTCGCCCTCTCCTGGGGCCTCGTTCACACGCTCTTCACCCTGCGATACGCGTCCCTCTACTACCAGGGCACCGATGGCGGCGTTGATTTCAACCAGGCCGAGCCGCCGAGCTATGGTGACTTCGCCTATCTCGCGTTCACGCTGGGCATGACCTTCCAGGTCTCCGACACCAACCTGCGAACACACGCGATCCGGATGGCGGCCCTGCGGCATGCGCTGCTGTCGTACGTCTTCGGTTCGGTCATCCTCGCCACCCTGATCAATCTCGTGGCCGGGCTCTAACGCTCTGTCGTCGGGCGGCGATAACGCCGGACACCGGCGTCGAGGCCCGGCGCATCCGGCCGGTCGCACCGATGCCGGAACGCACGGTTCCCGCGTCTTAGTTGCGCATCACCCGGGTGGGAATGGCGAGGGCAAGCGCCACGCAGATGATGCCGGCGAAGAAGATCGGCAGTTGGAAGGCGGTGACGGCAAAGGCCAATCCGAACAGCCAGAGACCGAGGACGAAGACGCCCATCGCGACGAGGAAGGCGACGACGTGCATGGGGGTGGTCCTTTCGATGCGGTGCCCGCGCAACGCCGGGCCAATGGTTTGAGCGTACCGGATCAGGGCCGGTTCGCTGGAACGACGCCCGCCACGATCAGCAGGCCGACCGGGAGTGAGGACACGGCCGGGCTAACGCCAGACCGAGGGTGCGGGGGCCCGGCTCGGGGCGAGCGCGACATCCGGCGCCCAGCGCAGCAGCCACTCGGGCACGTCCATGCTCTCGGGTACGGCGCCGACTGCCTCGACCAGGTCGTCAATGGAGACGACGCCTCCACTGCGTTTCAGGAAGCGACCGCGAATGAAGCCCTGAGCGTAGATCTCGGGGTTGCCTTCGCCATCCGGGCGCACGAAACGTTGCTCCACATAGACCGCCTTGTCATCGAAGCCGAGAATGCGCGACTCGATCGTGAATTTCTGCCAGAGTTCGAGCGACTTGCGGAAGCTGATCGTCTCGGCGACCACCACCGGGTACCAGCCGCGCTCCTTGAAGATCGACCAGACGCCGTTGCGCACGAGCATGTCGAAGCGAGCGACATCCATGATCGACAGGTACACGCCGTTGTTCATGTGGTTCAAAATGTCCTGGTCGGTCGGCAGGACCCGGAAGTTCGTGCGCGCCACGTCATAGTGGCCGAGCCGGGGGCCGCGCCGGGAGGAAACCAGCATGTGCAGCATCGTGCGGAGGAACATGTGCATGCCGCCACGCTAGCGGCGACGCGTTCTGGACCGGAATCGTTTGTGCGATTCCTCCCCGCGTGAGGCCGGCGGATGCCGCCACGCTGCGCATTCCACAGCGCGGCGGCTCCGGTCGTCCGGTCGTAACGTCCGGTCTAGGCTGCGCCGCGACGCAGCAGCTTGCCCTCTGGCACGGTGAAGTCGATCTGCTTCCCACGCAAGTAGGTCTTCCGCACGACACCGGCGAGCGGTCGGCCCGCGTAGGGCGTGATCTGATTCTTGTGGTGCAGTTTCTTCGGGTCGACGACGAAGGCGTCGTCAGCGGCAAAGATGGAGAAGTCGGCGTCGTAACCCAGGGCGAGTCGCCCCTTGCGGCTGAGTCCGGCCAGCTTGGCGGGCCGCGCCGACATCCACTCCACCACCTGTTCCAGTGAGATGCCACGATGGCGGGCCTCGGTCCAGATCAGTGCCAGGCCGAGCTGCAGCGAGGAGACCCCGCCCCAGGCCACGGCGAAGTCGCCGTTCTCGAGATCCTTGAGCGCGATCGTGCTCGGCGAGTGGTCGCTGACGATGCAGTCAATGGTCCCGTCGATCAGCCCCTGCCAGAGGAGCTCGCGGTTGGACGCCTCGCGGATCGGCGGGCAACACTTGAATGCCGTGGCGCCGTTCGGGATCTCCTCGGCGAGCAGGGTGAGATAGTGCGGGCAGGTCTCGACCGTCAGCTTCACGCCGTCGCGCTTGGCGCTGGCGATCATCGGCAGGGCGTCGGAGGAGGAGAGGTGCAGAATGTGGGCGCGCGCGCCGGTCCAGCGGGCGCGCTCGATCACCTCGGCGATGGCGATGTTCTCCGCGCCGCGCGGACGCGAGGCGAGGAAGCGGTCGTAGTGGTCTCCCTCGGCCGACGGCGCGCGGTCGATGGCGCGGGAGTCCTCGGCGTGCACGAGCATCAGGGAGTCGTAGGTGGCCAGCTCCACGAGGTCCGCTTCCATCTCTTCCGGGTCGAGCTGGGGGAACTCATCGACGCCGGAGTGGAGCAGGAAGCACTTGAAGCCGAACACTCCGTCGTCATGGAGCGGGCGCAGGTCGGCCTGGTTTCCCGGGATCGCGCCGCACCAGAATCC
>JBDTAA010000123.1:0-6611 GCA_039924805.1 Cryobacterium sp. | reverse complement strand
GGACGCTGAGATCGGTCTCCTGCGTTCGATCCTTGATCTCCTCGTAGATCTGCTCCTGCAGCAGCTCAAGGTGCGCGGTGCGGGCATCCGTCCAGTCGTTCTCAGCACCGAGATGGGCGAGGACCTCCGTGCTCTCCTTGTCGCGTAACCACTCGTAGTTGTCGACATAGACGTCGTTGTGGTGGGTGCGCTTCTGCGGCTTCTTCGCGGCGACGGGGGGAATGCTCATGGAATTCAGCGTACTTCGCGAGACGCCGACGCACACCGTCTGGCGTACCCGGAAGATCAGCGCCAGGGGGTCGCGTCGACCTGGATCGCCACGACGTACAGGTGCTTGCCCAGGGCGATCCGCTCCACCTCGTAGACCCGCACACGCGTCTGGGGGTGCGTTCCGGCCGTTCGGCCGATGCCGATCCCATAGGTGACAAAGCCCTCGATATCACCGGCGGGGGCGTACCGGCTGATGGCCGAATGGCCGATGGCTGCCGGCGGCGCGGAAATGATGCTGGAGCCGCCGTTCTCGAGATGCGCCTGGGCCTGCCGGAAGACCACGCGCAGGATGGCGTCGGTGCCCGGCAACGGAATTCTGGCGCCGCTGCCCTCGGCGACAAGTTGCGGCACATATTCGATGTCGTAGCTCGGGAACCCGCCCTGGAAGCGGAAACTCAGCTGGTCATACGGTGGGTTGGCGGACGGGTGCGTCCCTGCGCCGATCGAGTACAGGTACGGCAGCGGCGGCGCCGGCGGTTCGGCAATCGGCACGGGGTTGGTGTGGCTGGTCCGGTACGGCTGGCCCGGGCCGGGCCAGGCCCACTCGTGTGTGATCCGGGAGGAGAGGACGCCATCGCCCGCCTGGGGAGGCTGCGTCTCGTCGTCCGGCGGGGGAGTGGCCGTTGGCGCCGGGCTAGAGGTATCGGAGGGAATGGGCGTTGGGGTGGATGTCGAAGTCGGTGCGGGCGTGGATGTCTCGGCCGGGGTCGAACTGCCCGGAATCGGGGCCTGCGTCGTGCAGGCCGCGAGAACGAGAGCCAGCGGCACCGCAGCCAAGCCGTGAAGTGTGGGTTTCATCAGGCACCCCCAATCGTCGTGCTCCCGACCCCTCAGGTTAAATTCTGGCCCCGGTGCGTTCGCTCCACAAGGGGGCGATAGCCGCGTTAGCGTTCGTAGATCTCGAGCGGGAGCCCGTCGGGATCCTTGAAGAAGAACATGGCCTTTGCCGTGTGTGGGTCGGTCCGCAGTTCCTCACAGTCGACTCCCTTGGCCAGGAGCTCGTCGCGCGCCTCCGGGACGTCGTCGACCTCGAATGCGAGGTGCCGAAGGCCCAGGCCCTCCGGCCCGCTCCGGCGCGGCGGGGTGTCGGGAAAGCTGAACAGTTCGAGCAGATAGTGCCCGCCCAGGGCGAGCTTGCCCATCCAGGACTCCCGCTCGGCCCGGTAGTACTCGGCTTCAAGCGTGCAGCCGACGACCTCGAGGTAGAAGCGCTTCGAGAGCTCGTAGTCACTGGCGATGATGGCGATGTGGTGCACCCCGCGAATCTTCACACCGACCGTGAACTCCCTGTGCTGGCCGTGAGTGCCACGGGGTTCGCCAGGCGGTCGGCGAGCCAGCGGTCGAGATCGGCGGCCGGGAGGGGCCTGGACAGGTGGTAGCCCTGGGCGTGGTCGCAGCCGATCGCGACGAGCTGCTCATAGGCCGCGGCGTCCTCTACCCCCTCGGCCACCATGCGCAGGCCTAGGCTGTGGGCGAGCTGTATTGCCGAGGCGACCAGGGCCGCGGCCCTGGGGTCTGTGGCCATCGGCATGACGAACGACCGGTCGAGTTTGAGCTCGTCGATGGGAAGGTCGCGGAGGTAGGCCAACGAGCTGTAGCCGGTGCCGAAGTCGTCGATGGAGATCAGGATGCCGGCGTCGCGCAGACGGGTCAGGATGGCCTTGGCCCTGCCCCGGTCCGCCATTAAGAAGTCCTCGGTTATTTCCAGTGCAAGGGCGGATGTCTCCAGGCCGCGTGCCTCGATCATCGCCACGACGCGTTCGGGCAGGTCGGCATCGATCAGCGAGCTGGCCGACAGGTTCACCGCGACGGTCAGGTCCTGCGCGCGCCAGTTCACGGCCTGGTCCAGCGCCTTGCGGAGTACCAGGTCGGTCATCTCGCGCATGAGACCGGCCTCCTCGACCAGCTCGAGGAAGGCGTCCGGATACAGCAGGCCCCGGCTCGGGTGGTTCCAGCGGACGAGCGCCTCGACCCCCTTCACCTGGTCCGTGTCGAGGTCGATCTTGGGTTGGAAGTGCAGCACCAGCTGGTCGCTGGCGAGCGCGTTGCGCAGCTCCTGGAGCGTGCGCAGTCGGTCGTCCCCGCGGCTGTCGTCCGTGCTGCGGAAGACGTGGTGGCCGGTGCGGGCGGCCTTGGCCTTGTACATTGCCATGTCGGCACGGCGCAGGAGCACCGTGAGGTCGTCGCCCTGGTCGGGGTACAGCGCGATTCCGATGCTGACGTCGGTTTGCACAGCGATGCCGGAGAGGATGAACGGTTCCGCGAGCGCCGCGTGGAGCTTGCAGGCCAGGGAAACAGCCTCGTGCTCGCCGGCGTCGTCGAGCAGGATCGCGAACTCGTCTCCGCCGAGCCGCGCCAGCAGATCGCTCGGTCCGAGCTGTGTGGAGAACCGCTCGCCGACCTGGGTGAGGAGGCGGTCGCCGATGTCGTGACCGAGGCTGTCGTTAACCTCCTTGAACCGGTCGAGGTCGAGCAGCAGCAGCGCGCTACGCCCGCTTTCTGCGGCGGCCAGCCGCCGCGGTATCTCCGCGTACAGGGCTCGGCGGTTCGGCAGGGCGGTCAGGTCGTCGGTGAGGGCCTGGCGTCGCAGGTCGGCCATTTTCACCAACTGACGGAAGGCGATCTGCGTGCGGAGGGCGGCGAAAACGATCGTGAGGCCGGCAAGTGTGACGGCGAGGGTGGTCACGTGCGTCTGGCTGCTCAGGATGAGCACGCCCAGGCCGGCCACAGTGGCTGCAGCGGGCGCCGCCAGGGTGTGAGAACGCGTCTCGGCCAGGACGCCCGGCTCAGGGGAGTGTTCGGCGCCATTGACCCAGACCGCCACGAGGGCGAGCCCGATGGCCCAGCCCGCGTCGAGCGCGGTACCGACGACGTAGTCTCCGGTGGACAAGCGCAGGGCATAGATGACGTCTGCGGCAGCGAAGGCAAGCAGCCCCAACGCGAACAGGGTCCAGCCTGAGCCGAAGCCAAGCCCGCGGGTCGCCGAGATGCCCACGACGACCGACACGAGCAACACATCGAACAGGGGGTAGGCGACGGCCACCACGGTCGGTAACGACACGGGCCCGACGACGGCGGAATCCAGGACCGGACTGAGCAGCACGGCCAGAACGGCGCCGGCGCCCAGCGCTCCCACGGCGCTGTCGAGGATGACCGGCCAGGACAGTCCCCGGAGCTGGCGATGCATGAACGCCCAGAGGGCGCCCACCATCAACGGATAGAACATCAGGTAGCCGAGGTCGGCCGGCGAGGGAAAGGGGAGGGCCGCGGCGCCGGCCAGGGACACGAGGTAGTACTGGTTCCCCAGCGCGAACGAGGTCACCGCGGCCGACGCCAGCACGACGGGGGCTCGGCGGAATCGGGTACGAACGGCGACCATCCAGCACAGGGCGGCGGGAACCCACTGGGTGATGGAGCCCAGCCAGCCATCCACGATCGGGCTGAACTCGTCGCCGGGCAGCGCGAGCCCGACGAGGTAAGCGCCGAGCAGCACCACCATGGTCCAGAGCGGCCAGGAGCCGAATCCGGGGGCCGGTCGGGACCCGGCACCACGAGAAGGAGCACTCATGCTCAGTGACATGTGAGTCCCCCCTCAAACCGTCCCTATGACCCCCGGTTCGCCGAGCATACCAGCGCACCACGGCCCCATGACTACCCGGCGCGCCAAGCCGGGAGCGGAGTATTCCCCGGTGCTACCGTCGACAACCCAGGTACCCGATCGGCAGGAGATCCTCGTGACAGAACACCGTGATTCGTTGCGTCAGTCCATCGTCGCGGTGAGCGCCGTTCTCGCCATCGTCGGCTCATTCATCGGCTCGGGAGCCGCCGGCGGAATGCAGATCCAAAACGCCTCCGGCGGGGCCCTGTCGGCTGACGCGACTCCCATCGCCCCCGGCGCCCCCGCGTTCACCATCTGGACGGCCATATACCTCGGCCTCGTCGCCTACACGATCTGGCAGTTCCTTCCTGCCCAGAAGACGGATGACCGCCAGCGCCGACTCGGCTACCCGCTGGCCGCTTCCCTCCTGCTGAACGCCGCGTGGATACTCAGCGTTCAGTTTGGCCTCCTGTGGCTCAGCGTTCCCGTGATCGTGGTTCTGCTGGCCGTGCTCGTCGGCGCGTTCCGGGTCGCCGTTGAGACCCGGCCGAGGAACCTCGTCGAGACGATCGTCGTCGACGGCACGATCGGCCTCTACCTCGGCTGGGTCTGTGTGGCCACCGCTGCCAATGTAGCCGCGGTGCTTGTGGATGCCGGCTTCGACGGATTCGGTATCGACAGGGACCTGTGGGCGGTCGGCGTGATCGCCGTCGCCGGGCTCGTCGGCGTGCTGCTCGCCTTCTTCGGCCGCGGGCGCCTCGCGCCGGCCGCCTCGCTGTGTTGGGGACTGGCCTGGGTGGCCGTCGCCCGGCTCACCGGTGACCTGATCTCCACCCCCACTGCCATCGCGTCGATCGTCGCTGTCGTCGTCATCGCCCTCGTCACGGTCTAGGTGCGGATCCGCGCGGGCCGAAACAGCCGGAGCCGCGTGGGCTGACGGCCGAGCGATCACGCGATCACAACCTCGACGTCGGCCGCGGCCAGCGCGGCGGCAAGTTCGGCTGACGGGGGAGCATCCGTGATGAGGGTGTCAATGGCATCGAGCGCGGCGAACCGGACGAGCGTCTTCTCGCCGAACTTGGAGGAGTCGGCCAGCGCCACGACGCGGCGGGCGGACCGCACCATGGCCCTTTTTACGGCCGCCTCCGCGGTGTGGAGGGTGCTCAGCCCGAAATCGGCGTCGACCCCGTTGGCGCCCACGAAGGCGATGTCGGGGCGGAGCTCGTCGAGCTGTTCCGTGGTGCCGGCGCCGATGGCGGCCCGCGTCAGGCCGCGTATCCGGCCGCCGAGGATGTGTAGCTGGATCTCTTCGTTTGAGGAGAGTGTGTAGGCGATCGGAAGCGCGTTCGTGATGACCAGGAGCTGGTCCCCGGCGGCGTGGGGCGTCCACCCGGCGAGGAGGTCGGCCAGTCGTCCGGTCGTGGTGCCGGCATCAAGGATGATCGATACGGTAGCGCTCGCGGGGATCATTGCGGCTGCGGCCGCGGCGATGCGTGACTTCTCGTCGAAGCACCGGGTCCGGCGCTCAGCGAGGCCTGCCTCAAACAGGCTCCGTCGGTCGACGGCGACGGCGACGGCGCCGCCGTGCACGCGGCGCAGCCGGCGGTCCGTCTCGAGGGCATCGAGGTCCCTGCGGACGGTCTCTCGGGTGATGTCGAACCGTGCTGCCAGATCTGCGACGCTGACCCGTCCCCGGTCGGTGACCTGGGCGGCGATCAACCGCCGGCGTTCTTCGGCGAACACGGATTCTCCTCGACTGCGAAGCTGACAGAACGTTGATTTCCCAGACTCTAATCGTGTTTATCTGTAGGTTGTCAGGAATACCCGACGAAACGAAGATATAAGCAGTACATGCCACGCACCGCTGGTCGCCATAGCCCCCCGATCTGGGGGTTACGACGCGGCAACGATGCGAGCATTGTGTCCTCACCGGCACCCACAAGGGGGGGCATTCCCGACACCGAGCGATCCACGGGACGCACCACCTGACACTGCGGACTAACCGGCACTCGCACCACTCGCACCACCGACGCACCCGGCCTACCCCCGGACTCGCCGGAATTCGCCCACTCGTCGGGCGCGCACGACCGTGTACTCAACCCGAAGGAGTCCGCACATGATCCTCACGTCTGTCCAGCTTGACCGGGCCGCCGGAGTCCTCCTGGGCTTGGCCTGCGGCGACGCGCTCGGAGTCGGCTACGCATTCAGCGAACCGATGCCGGACTCCGCGTTCGTGACGATGAACGGACGTGTCGGTCTGGCGCCCGGCGAGTGGTCTGACGCCACCGCGATGACGCTCGAGATCGCCCGCGCCACCGCAGCCGGTCAGAACGTCCGCGACGAAGCCACCCTCGACGACATCGTTGCGGCGTGGGGCGAGTCCAGCGGCGCGGCATCGGAGCCCGAACTCCGACGCCGCGCCGTGCAGGCGGCCGTCGAACCGACCGCGGCTGCCTGGCGGGAGATGGCGAGCCGGCGCCACGAGCGGCATGGCCGAAGCGTCGACAGCGGCTCGCTCCTCCGGAGCGCGGCCGTCGCCCTCGCCCATCTCGACGATCCCGCGGCGCTCGCCGAGGCGGCCCGGGCGGTCAGCGTCCTGACCCACGAGCATGCCGATGCCCAGGACGCCTGCGTGCTCTGGGGCCTGGCCATCCGTCACGCCGTGCTGAACGGCGAACTCAACGTGCGGGTCGGACTGCCCGCGCTGGCCGAGGGCCGACGGCCGCTGTGGTGGGCGCGACTG
>JBDTAA010000122.1:0-3403 GCA_039924805.1 Cryobacterium sp. | reverse complement strand
GGCCAGCTCGTGCTCGCCCGGTTCTACGCCGAGCAGCTCCTGCCGCAGGCCGCCGGCCTGCTCGGGGCGGCGACCGCCGGATCCCGCGACCTTTTCGCGCTGGACGCGGACGGGCTGTCTGGCGCTGCGCGCCTGAAGCGCACCACGGCCGCCTGACCTGGCGTGACCGGCGATCGGAGCTCGTTGGCGCAGCCGGTCGCGCCGGTGTTGGGGCATGAGGATAGGCGCTCAGTACCAACCGACTGACTCGGAATGGTCCCAGGCTGCACAGGGGGTGCCGTAGCGGCCCGCGATGTAGTCCAATCCCCATGCAATCTGGGTGGCCGGGTTGGTCTGCCAGTCGGCACCGGCAGAGGCCATCTTGTTACCGGGAAGCGCCTGCGGGATGCCCGTGGCTCCGCTGGAGGCGTTGTAGGCATTCACGTTCCAGCCAGACTCCCTGTTCCACAGGGGTACGAGGCATCCGAACTCCACATCTCCCCAGCCGTGCCGGGAGGCCATGAGTTGGCGAGCGATGGCCTGAGCTGCGCTCGGATTGGACGGTGCGGCCGGGCGGGACGGGGCAGCGGGTTTCGCGCGGGCCTGCTGCGCGGCTTCACTCCCGGCGACGTTTTTGGCGGCGGCGGCCTTCGCTGCGGCGGCCTTGGCCGCGGCAGCCTTCGCTGTGGCAGCCTTCTCGGCGGCAGCGACAAGACCGGCGGCGCGGTTGGCCTTGGCCGTGGCGGCCCTCAGCGACGCGGTCTGGGTCGTTGTCTTGTCGACGAGGTCGAAGACACGCTCAGGTGGCAACCGCCTGTAGTGGGTGAGCGCCGCGACGGATGTCGAGAGTGCCGTGGTGCTCGCCTTGCCTTTCGCGGCGGTCATCACGATCGTGGCCGCATCGAGCGCGACCGTGGCGTTCTTCTCGGCATGAGCCTGCACGACAGCGTTGTAGGCGCCCAATTGCTCGGCATGCAGTCCGGTGCTCGCCGCGAGGGCGGCCGTGGCTGCGACACGGTCATTCCGGGCCGCAAGCGCCGGCTGCAGGACGAGACCGTTGCCAACGATCGCTCCGACGAGCACGATGGCGCCGGCGGCGATGAAGCGTCGCCGGCCACGCTGGCGACGGCCCTTTCGAACGCGGGTGCTGCGGGTTTCGGTGGCTTTAGTGGACGTGCGGGAAGACGACAAGGGGGAGTTCTGCATGACTTTCACGAGGCGAACCGCCCATGCTCGAGGCGCAGGGCGGTTCTTGTTCGACGATCCACGGGCGGGGGTCCGCGCGGGCGAACTAGCTATTATGCCGAGGCCGTCTGCACAACGACAGGAGGTGTTCTGTGAATGTCATCCCAATGCGTTCCGATCCGCCGATGCCTAAGCTGGAGAGAATATGCGACTCTTTCTCATCCGCCACGGCCAGACGCCTGCAAACGTTTTGGGCGAGTTGGACACCGCCCGCCCGGGTCCCGGCCTGACCGACCTCGGCACGCGCCAGGCCGCGGTCATTCCGGATGCCCTCCGTCTCGAGCCGATCGACGCCATTTTCGCGTCGATGCTCGTGCGCACGCAACTCACCGCCCGGCCGCTCGCGGTCGACCGGCGCCTCGACGTGCAGGTCAGCGCTGGGCTGCACGAGATCGAGGCCGGTTCGCTCGAGGGTAAAAGCGACCGAGCATCCGTACGCTCATACCTGGAAACGGTCTTTGCCTGGGGTGCCGGCGATCTTGACGTGATGATGCCGGGAGCCGCGGACGGGAACGCGTTCTTCGCTCGGTTCGATGCCGACATCGAGGCCGCCGCACGTGCGGCGCAGACGGCGGCGGTGTTCAGCCATGGTGCGGCGATTCGCGTCTGGACCGCGGCCAGGGCCCGCAACGTACAGCCGAGGTTCGCCGGAATGAACGACCTCGGCAACGCGGGGGTGGTGGAGCTGACCGGTTCTCCCGCGCACGGCTGGACGCTCGTCTCCTGGGCCGGCGTGCCGATCGGCTGATCGGCTGATCGGCTGATCGGCTGATCGGCTGATCAGCGTGCGCCCTCGGCCGCTCTCCCCCGCGGCACCTTCGGACGCACAAGCGCGTGGCTGTCACGCAACAGCTGCTCGACGAGCTCGTCTTCGACGGCGCCGCCCAGCACGATCGTGACCCAGTGCTTCTTGTTGAGGTGATAGCCGGGCGTGATCTGCTCCGGAAACTCCTGCCGGAGCGCGCGGCCTTCCTCGGGATCGCACTTCAGTGAGACGGTGAGCGGCTCGCTGTCCAGGGCGGCGAGCGCGAAGATCTTGCCGTTCCCGCTCGTCTTGAACACGCTCGTCTCCTCGTCGAACGGAAACGATTCGGTGGCCTGCGGCAGGCTCAGGCAGAACTCTACGAGGTCATCCGGTGTCATGCCCGCGACCATATACCGTAGCGGTCAGACCGTGGCGCTGTTCGCCACCGCGTTCATGGCCTCTGCCGTCAACTCGACCGAGCGCAGACGGGCCGCGATGTCCCGCGACTGGTGCGCGATGATCAGTTCGTCGGCCCGGGTCGACGCGGCGACGTCCTCGAGGTAGGCGCGCACCTCGGAGGGCGTTCCCACGGCCGAGTAGCGCATCATGTTGGCGATGTTGAGTCCTTCCTGCGTGGTGAGGAAGGCATCGATCTGATCGTCGCTGTAGTCCGGAGCCGCCGGGCCACGGGCGATCATTCCGCGAACCCTGGCCCGACGGGTGGTCTCGAACTGGAGGGTCGCATCCGCCGAATCGTCGGCGGCGATCACATTCACGCCGACGATGACGTGTGGCTGGGCCAGCTGCCGCGATGGCTGGAAGTCGCGACGGTAGGTGGCGATGGCCTCATGCAGTGCATCGGGCGCGAAATGCGAGGCGAACGCGTAGGGCAGGCCGAAGGCGGCGGCGAGACCGGCGCCGAAGAGCGATGAGCCGAGGATGTAGAGGGGCACGTTGGTGCCGGCCCCCGGCACGGCCTGCACGCCGGGGATGATGGATTCGCCGCGGAGGTAGGCCTGCAGTTCGAGCACATCCTGCGGGAACTGGTTGGAGGCGCTGGCATCCCGGCGCATCGCCCGGGCGGTGGTCTGGTCGCTGCCTGGGGCACGGCCGAGGCCAAGGTCGATGCGCCCGGGGAAGAGCTCTGCGAGCGTCCCGAATTGCTCCGCAATCACGAGCGGCGAGTGG
Source organism: Cryobacterium sp. (assembly GCA_039924805.1). Classification (GTDB taxonomy): domain Bacteria; phylum Actinomycetota; class Actinomycetes; order Actinomycetales; family Microbacteriaceae; genus Cryobacterium. The sequence goes on along the minus strand of JBDTAA010000122.1, from coordinate 246 downwards.
TTGGGCAGCATGATGCCGCCGGCCCCGAGGCGAATGGTCGAGGTGTGCGCAGCGACATGGCCGATCAGGATGCCCGTGGCCGACGACGCGATGGTCGGCATGTTGTGGTGCTCGGCGTACCAGACCCGCTCATAACCGTGTTTCTCGGCGGCCTGCGCGAGCGCGACACTCGCCGCGAAGCTCTCCCGAGCGGTCTGCCCGGGGGCAATCGGGGCGAGGTCAAGGATGGAGAGCGGAATAGTCATA
>JBDTAA010000121.1:0-6384 GCA_039924805.1 Cryobacterium sp. | reverse complement strand
AGGGAAGACGTATGGTCAGGCGACAATTTCTGTTAGCGCCACTTCTGGTGCTTCTGTTCATTCTTCAAATTTGTCAGGCGCCCGCAGCATTTGCCTGCACGCTGGCGGAACGGGTCGGGGATACCTGCGCAGAGGCCGAGGGAATTTTTAACGGCGGAGGGGTCGACCTCTCGGCGGGTTTCGAGAATCACTCCGGGGGGAGCCGAGGCACCGGGGGAGGCACCGGGGGAGGCACTGGGGGAGGCAGCGGGGCCGGCCAGGGAGGCGGTGGGGCGCAGGACCAGCCGGCTGAGGCCCTGGACCCGATGCTGATCGTGCGCGACGGGTTCACCGTTAACTGCACGCCGGGGTCTCCGTGCGATCCCAGCCTGATCGTGAGCATGAGGGACCTCGTGAATTTCAAGGCGGCCACACCGTCGCAGGGCATGGAACCGCACGGTTGGATGGTGATCGGGCTCCCGACCAACTTCATCGCCCAGGCATCCGCTCACACCCGGTCCGGCTTGCTGCTGGGTTTCCCGGCGCAGGTGCGCTTCACGCCTGTGGCCTACCGCTGGAATTACGGCGACGGATCGACGGGCAGCTCGGCCACGGGCGGCGCCACCTGGGCCACCCAGAACCTGCCCGAATTCTCCGTCACGGCGACGAGCCACACGTTCCGGACCCGCGGGAACTTCGTCATCGGCCTCTCCGTCGACTACGCGGCCGAGTACCGTTTCGCCGCACAGCCATGGCGAGCCATTGGGGGTACGCTGTCCGTGCCCGCAAACCCGCTCACCGCCCGCGCCGGCACGGCGAGAACTGTGCTCGTCGACCGGGAATGCACCGGAAATGCGAGCGGTCCCGGCTGCTGATCGAACGCATGCGAGAGACCCCAAAGCGAAGTCACGGCCTCATGATGGGACGCTCACAGCTTGCACAGATAAAACGTTCAGGTTCGGGCGCGAAGCTGGCAACGCTTGGAAGGAGCAAACCATGACCGACAGCACTCAAGATCCCGGCAGCACTCCAGACGAGGCGAAGAAGCCGGACCAGGCAGATGCCGGGCAGGTCGCCGCTCCCGACGCCCAGCCAGCAGTCGCCCAGCCAGCAGATGCCCAGACGCCGGACGCCCACCAGCCGTCCGCGGCCTACGACGTCCCCCCGACGCGCACAGCTCCCGAGACGCCCCCGGCCGCGCCGGCAGGTTCGACCGGGCCCGCGCAGGCATACGGCGCGCAGCCACAGGGGACGCAGGCTCACGGCGCGCAGGCTCACGGCACGCAGGCATACGGCACGCACGCCTATGGCACCGACGCCTTCGGTCGGCCCGTGCCCGGAGCCTCCGCCGCCAGCGACCCGAATGCCGCGCAGCAGGCCTACGCGGCTGAGTCCTATGCGACAGACGCCTACCCCACCGAGCAGGTCGGCCAGGCGCCCACCAAGGCCCCCGCCCGCCGCAAGGGCAGCGTCGCCCTGGTCGCAGCCCTCGCCATCGGCGCCCTCGTCGGCGGCGCATCGGGCGCCGGTGTCACGGCCCTCGTGCTGTCGAACCAGAGCAGCGGCATTCCCGTGAGCCAGGCCAATGGCCCGAGCAACGTGGTCGTGAACAACGGCGATAGCGTCACCCCGATCACCGCGGTAGCCGCCAAGGCCTCCCCGAGCGTCGTGACCATCAGCGTGGCCAGCGGCAGTGCCGGCGGTACGGGCTCCGGCGTCATCCTGAGCAAGGACGGCTATGTGCTCACCAACACGCACGTCGTCACCCTCGACGGCGCCGTGGCCGACGCGAAGATCCAGGTCACGAGCAACGACGGCAGGCTCTACAAGGCGACCCTCGTCGGCACCGATCCGATTTCCGACCTCGCGGTCATCAAGCTGACGGATGCGTCCGGCCTGACGCCGGTCAATTGGGCGGACTCGTCCAAGCTCAACGTCGGCGACACGGCGATCGCCATTGGTGCCCCGCTCGGGCTGGCCGGCACCGTGACGAACGGAATCGTGAGCGCGCTCAACCGAAGCATCACCGTCGCCTCGTCGGCGGCGCCGACCACGCCCGACGAGCAGACGCCCGACCAGAACGGCCAGAACCCGTTCGACTTCTGGAACTTCGATCTCCCGAAGGGCGATGGCAGCCAGCAGCCCCAGGCAGGCAAGCCCAGCGGCAGTATTTCCCTGCCCGTCATCCAGACGGATGCCGCGATCAACCCCGGCAACTCGGGTGGCGCGCTGCTCAACGGCAAGGGAGAGCTGATCGGCATCAACGTCGCCATCGCCAACGCGGGCGGGAACTCGTCGACCGCGGCCGGCAGCATCGGCGTTGGATTCGCCATCCCGTCGAACCTGGCCCAGCGCATCTCCGATGAGCTCATCGCCGACGGCAAGGCCACCCACGGGCTGCTCGGTGCATCGGTCACGGGCGCGACGAACGACGCCACGAGCGCCACGGTCGGCGCGCTCATCGCCGAGGTCTCTCAGGGAGGGGCGGCCGACAAGGCCGGCCTGAAGAAGGGTGACATAGTCACCAACTTCAATGGCGTGCCGATCACCGACGCGAACGACCTGACCGCCCAGGTTCGTGCCCTCGCCGCCGGTGCCAATGCCGACCTCACCTATGTGCGGGATGGCAAGTCGGTCACGGTATCCGTGACGCTCGGTGAACTCTCTCTCTAACCGCACCCGCCCGCGCTCCTTCCAAGCACACTGCGCCGCCGACAGTCGTCGGCGGCGCAGTCGTGCGCGCCGGCGAGGCGGGGATAAATCCGTGGCTGATAGGCTCTATCGACTCAGCCCCACGAACGAGAGACGGCTATCCGGTGCCCCAGAACGCAGACGACGACTTGCTCGTCGGCGTCTCTTACGTGATGCCCGTGCTGAACGAGGCCACGCATGTGCGCGCCGCCGTCGACAGCCTCCTGCAACAGGATTACCGCGGGCCGTTCGAGGTCACGCTGGCGCTCGGCCCGAGCATTGACGGAACCACCGAATTGGTCGAGGAGATGGCAACGGTTGATCCGCGGATCAGGGTTGTGCCCAACGAAATCGGATCCACCCCGGCCGGCCTGAATGCCGCCATCCGCGCCTCACACTACCCGGTGGTGATCCGCGTCGACGCGCATTCCGTCCTTCCGCCCGACTACGCGCGCATTGCGGTGGAGACCCTGCAACGCACCGGCGCCGACAACGTCGGCGGCATCATGGACGCCCAGGGCGTCAGCCCGTTCGAGAAGGCCGTCGCCCGCGCGTACGGCACTCGCGTGGGGTTGGGCGGAACGCCCTTCCACGTCGGCGGCAGAGAAGGAAAGGCCGACACGGTCTACCTCGGCTGCTTCCTCCGGGAGAGCATCCTCAATGTGGGCCTGTTCGATGAGGCCATCAAGCGCGGCCAGGACTGGGAACTCAACCGTCGGCTGCGCGAAGCAGGCGGAACGGTCTGGTTCACTCCGGACCTGAAGGTTCTGTACCGCCCGCGTCCGAGTCTGTCGCGCCTGACCCGCCAGATGCTGTCCACCGGACTCTGGCGCGGCGAACTTGCCCGGCGCTTTCCCGCGTCCAACGGCATCCGCTACTTCGTGCCGCCCGTGATGGTGGTCGGAGCGACCATCGGCCTGCTGCTCGGGCTGGCCGGGCTCGTGCAGCTCGTCGTCGGCGCTACGCCGTGGCTCCTGCTCGGATTCGTCGTCCCCGGCATCTACGTGGTCTTCGTCGGTGCCGCCACCATTGCGGTGGCTCGGCCCGATGGGTTTCGTTCCGTGCTCTGGTTTCTCGTAGTCTTGCCCTGCATCCACTTCTCCTGGGGTATCGGGTTTGTGCTCGGCTACCTCAAACTCACGAGCAACATCACCGCACACGCGGGAAGGTGACTATGACGCCACGTAACCCGGCGGCGCGACCCTCCTCCATTGCCGAACTCCGCGAGGTCGCGCAACCGCCCGAAGTGCGCCTGCGTGCGAACGCCGAACACTGGACGGCCTCCCTCTACCTGCGCGACATCTCCCCATACCTCACCTGGATGCTGCTGAAGACGCGGATCTCGGCCAACGGCGTCACCGGCCTGATGATTCTGGTCGGCTGGTCGACGGCCGCCGCCCTGCTGATTCCCGGCATCTGGGGTGCCCTCCTGGCACTCGTGCTCGGACAGCTGCAGATGCTCGTCGACTGCAGCGACGGTGAGGTCGCCCGCTGGCGGAAGACGTCCTCGCCTGCCGGTGTGTTCCTCGACAAGGTGGGCCACTACAGCACCGAGGCGCTCATCCCGATCGCCCTGGGCATCAGGGCGGCCGCCTACCCGTTCGAGGCGCCGGCCGATTTCCTCTGGACGACCCTCGCCGTGCTGCTGGCGCTCATCATCGTTTTGAACAAGGCGCTCAACGACATGGTGCACGTGGCTCGCGCGAACGCCGGTCTGACCAAACTCGCCGACACACACGGGGAGAAGGCGCCCACGTCGAGCGCGCTGGTGAAGATCCGTCGCCTCGCCCGTTTCCTGCCCTTCCACCGGCTGTACCACTCGGTAGAGCTCACCATGGTCATCTTCGTCGCCGCGGTCATCGGGGTCTTCGTCGGCCAGCCGCTGGTCGACCGCGCCGTGCTGATCGCCCTGGTGCCGCTGGCCTTCCTTGCTCTGATCGGCCACTTCGTTGCAATCATGGCCTCCAAGCGTGTCCGCTCCTAGCTCGAACGGCCCAGCGCCAATCCCAACGGTGGGCGTCGTGGTGCTCACGCAGGGGACGCGTCCGCACGACCTCGACCGCGGCATCCGGAGCCTCCTGGCCCAGCAGGGGGTGATGCTCGACATCGTCTGCGTCGGCAATGGTTGGCAGCCCACCGGCCTGCCCAAGGAGGTCACCTCCCTCGGGCTGCCGACGAACCTCGGAATTCCGGCCGGCCGCAACCGCGGGGTGTCCCAGGTCAGCGGCGAGTATCTCTTCTTCCTTGACGATGACGCCAGCATCCCGGATCCTGATTTCCTGATTTCCGCGATTGGTAAACTCCGGGCGGACCCGAGCATCGGACTGCTGCAGCCGCGGGTCGTCGACCCTGCGGACCCCGGCTCGCCGCGACGCTGGATTCCTCGCATTCGCAAGGGCAAGGCCACCCATTCGAGCAACGTCTTCTCCGTGTGGGAGGGGGCCGTGCTCCTGCCCCGCGCCGTCTTCGAAGCCACCGGCGGGTGGGCCGAGCCGTTCTTCTACGCCCACGAGGGCATCGAGCTCGCGTGGCGCGTCTGGGACCAGGGGCTCCGCGTCTGGTATGCCGGTGACCTCGAGGCGAACCACCCGGTGATGCACCCCACCCGGCATGCCGCCTACTACCGCCTCAACGCGCGCAACCGCGTTTGGCTCGCGCGGCGCAATCTGCCCGCGTTCCTGATTCCGATCTACGTGGGATCGTGGACGGCCATTCAGGTGCTGCGCTGGGCCCGCAACCGGCCGGCCCTGGACGCCTGGTTCGCGGGCTGGCACGAGGGCTGGAAGACCGACCCAGGGGAGCGTCGTCCCCTGGCGCCACGCACGCTGTGGCGGATGACGCGCGCCGGACGACCACCCGTCGTCTGACGTCCGGCCCGGGCAGGCTAGGTAGTCTGGAAACCGTGGGTATCAAAAACGACGTCAAGCTTTCCTTGAAACTGGTCAAGGACGCGCTGGCGTCCCGCAAGGTCGGACGGTTGCTCCGGGCCCAGCGCGAGTCCGGCGCGGTACTGCCGACGGGTCACTTCAAGATCGCCGTCTATTTCGCGGACGGCCCGGTCAACATGTACCAGATGCGCCAGTGGTACAAGCCGCTCGCGAAGCTGTCCGAGACCTGGCCGGTTCTCGTGCTGAGCCGCACGGGTGGCGGCACCCTCACGCTCTTCGAGGAGTCGCCCCTCCCGGTGGCGCACGTGCGCACGGTGTCCGACCTCGAACGCGTGGTGGCGGAGCAGGACATTCGGATCGTGTTCTACGTGAACCAGAACGCCAGGAACTTCCAGATGATGCGCTACGGGCGGCGCTGGCACGTTTTCATCAACCATGGTGAGAGCGACAAGATGTACATGGCGACGAACCAGTTCAAGGCCTACGACTACTCCTTCGTCGCCGGCGACGCCGCGCTGGCGCGCCTGAACAAGGTGCTCTGGGACTACGACTTCGACAAGCGCGCGATCAAGATCGGGCGGCCCCAGGCCGACGGCTTGACCGGCGTCCTGCCGTACACGCCCGATGAGCGCCAGGTCATTCTCTACGCCCCCACGTGGGAGGGTGACCGCCCTGCCGCCGCCTACGGGTCAGTTGCGTCGCACGGTGTCGCCCTCGTGACGGCGCTGCTGGCCACCGGAGCGCACCGGGTCATCTACCGACCACACCCGCGCAGCGGCGTCGTCGACCCTGGGTACGCGGCCGCGAACAGGCAGATCATCTCGGC
>JBDTAA010000120.1:0-7469 GCA_039924805.1 Cryobacterium sp. | reverse complement strand
CGCAGTGCCGCCGACGCACACCTGGGCATGCTGGGCCCGATTATTCGCGCCGTCGTCGGAGACACCATCAAGGTGGTCTTGAAGAACAACCTGGACCGGCCGGTCAGCGTGCACGTGCACGGCGTGTTCTACCAGAAGAGCAGCGAAGGCGCCCCGTACAACGACGGCACGTCCGGCGCCGACAAGGCGGACGACGCCGTGCCGCCCGGGGATACCTACACCTACTCCTACGGCGTTCCAGAGCGCGCCGGCCCGCGGCCGATGGACGGCAGCTCGGTGATGTGGATGTACCACTCGCACACCGACGAGGTCGGCGACGACTATGCCGGCCTGGTCGGCCCGATGGTCATCACCAAGGCGAGCGCCGCCCGCCCCAACGGCACACCGAACGACGTCGACCGGGAATTCTTCCTGCAGTACAAGGTCAGCAACGAGAACGCGAGCCCGTACCTCGACCGCAACATCGAGAGGTACGCCACGAAGCCGAAATCCGTTAGGGCGGACGAGGCGTTCGAGGAGAGCAACCTGATGCACTCGATCAACGGGTACGTCTTCGGCAGCCTGCCACTCGAGACGATGACGATGCGGAAGGGCGAGCGTGTGCGCTGGTACCTGATGGGTATGGGCACCGAGGTTGATCTGCACACCCCGCACTGGCACGGTAACACCGTCGTCGCCATGGGCATGCGGACCGACGTCGTGAACCTGTTGCCCGCGAGCATGGTCGTCGCCGACATGGTGCCCGACGACGTCGGCACCTGGCTCTTCCACTGCCACGTCAACGATCACATCAGCGCCGGGATGCTCGCGCGCTACCGCGTCACCGGGTAGCCCGGCCGCTCGAACCTCTCCCGACACCGCGGCCCCCAGCCCAGCGCCGATTCGTACTTTCGGTGCAAGACTGGGGGCATCGGCGAGCACGCCGGGCGGAGGTGAGCCGTGATCAGGTCGCGGGCACAGCGGCGCACCGTCAGCGCCCCACTCGAGTCGATACCACTCGAGTCGATACCGCTCGAGTCGACACCGCTCGAGTCGATACCGCTCGAGTCGACACCGGCAGGGCAGATGTCGGCCGGGCCCGCCCACCGCGACCTCGCCATGGACCTCGCCAGGGTCGCCTGCCTCGCTTTCGTCGTCGTGGGCCATCTGCTCATGCTGGGCGCATCCGTCAACGCCAGCAACGGGCTCGTGCTTGAGCGCACGCTGCTCCGCCAGACGTGGCTCACGCCCGTCACCTGGGTCGCCCAGGTGATGCCCCTCTTCTTCATGGTCGGCGGATTCGTCGGAGTGCAGGCCTGGCGTCGAACGGAGGCCCGTGGCGGCACCGCAGCCGAGTTCATCCGCGGGCGCATCCAACGGCTCGCGCGCCCCGCCGTTCCTCTCTTCGCTTTCCTCTCGCTGGCGATTGTCGTGCTGCACCTCAGCGGGGTCGCACCACACAGCGTCGCGCAGATCGCGACCGGCGTCGCGTCGCCCCTGTGGTTTCTCGCGGCATACACCTTCAGCCAGGCCTACCTTCCGGGGATGGCCACTCTGCATGCCCGGGCACCGGTTTGCACGCTCGCCGGCCTGGCGGCCTGCGCCGTCGTGGTCGACATCGTCAGTATCACCACCGGGACGCCGGTGCTGGGGCTGCTGAACATGATCTTTGTCTGGCTGTTCGTGCAACAACTCGGCATCTGGGCCGCCGGCGGCTGGTTCGCGGCCCGGTCGCGCGCGACCCTCCTGCTGCTCGTCGTCGGAAGCTACGCGGCCCTCGGACTAGTGACCACGTGGGGACCGTACCCCGCGAACATGCTCGACAACCTCAACCCGCCCACGGTCACGCTGATCCCCCTCGGTGTGGCCCAGTTCTCGATCCTGATGCTGCTGCATCCGCTCCTCACTCGACTGATGCGCCTCCACGCGGTGCGCCTCCTGGTCTCGGCGATCGGTCGGCGGCTGATGACCGTGTACCTGTGGCACCTGCCCGTGCTGGGGCTCATTGTCGGGCTGCTGCTGCTGACCCCGATCCCCTCGCCCGCCCCGGGCAGCGTCGGCTGGTGGGCGACGCGACCGGTCGTGCTGGCCATCGCGATACTCGCCCTCGTCGGTGTCTCCTGGGCGCTGGGCCGGTTTGAACTGCCGGTCCCGGTTCCTGACGGGGACGAAACGCGGGTGAGCGACTGGAGCATCGGTGCCTCAACGGCACTCCTGATCATCCCGCCGTTCACCGTCATGGTGTTCGGTCTCGACCTGGTCATCGCGGTCACGGGCACCGTGCTGCTTCTCGTCGCCGTGGGCCTGCAGCGACCGTGGCCCGCTCTCACGCCGCGTGTCCACGAGGAGCGGCGCGGACCGCCGTCGCGGAAGCACAAATCGGTCGCCGGCAGCCTGTAACGGCGGCGCACCTCCCAGCCGGCTCCGGCCGGGCCCGGCTAGGGTCTCCCTATGAGGTTTTTCGCCAGGCGGCGCCGGCGACTACTCACCGTTCTGGCAGCTGCCCTGCTCTTTGCCGTCGGCTGCGCGCTGGCGCTGCCCGCCGCCCTCGACCGCGCCGAGGAGCTCGCAGAGCCCGCCGCGTTCGACCCCGGCCTGATCATCAGCGACTACAACTTCTACAACAACGCGGCCATGACCGACGGGGAGATCCAGTCGTTCCTCGAGGCCAGTCCGTGCACCCCAGTGGACTCGTCGCCGTGCCTCTGGGAGTACCGCGAAAGCACAACCTTCCAACCGGATCAGGGCGACGGGCACTGCGCTCCGTATGCCGCGACCCGCAATGAACCGGCCAGCCGGATCATCGCCCGGGTTGCGCAGGCCTGCACGATCAGCCCGAAGGTGTTGCTCGTGATGCTGCAGAAGGAGCAGTCCCTGGTGACCCGGCCGAGCGCATCCGGCTACCTGCGCGCTACCGGATACGGCTGCCCAGACACGGCCGACTGCGACAAGAGGTATTTCGGGTTCTTCAATCAGGTCTACCGCGCCGCGTGGCAGTTCCGCCAGTACAGCCAGGAGCCCGAGCGCGCCTACAAGATCGGAAGGGTCAACGTCGGGTTCAACCCGGATGCCGCGTGCGGCGCCGAGCCCGTGCGCATCCGCAACCAGGCCACCGCCAACCTCTACAACTACACCCCGTACCAACCCAATGCGGCACTGCTGGCGCGGCCGGGCACAGACGGGGACTCCTGCTCCGCCTTCGGCAACCTCAACTTCTGGCGCTTCTATACCCACTGGTTCGGTCCGACCGAAAACCAGCCATTCCCCTCCTACCTCGACCCGTGCCTCAATCTGGTGGGCGGCCAGCCGTGCCGACCGCCCGACTTCCTCTCCACGGCTTTCCCTCTCGGCTGAGCGCGCGGCCGAGCCCGAGCTTCACGTGCAGGCCCGCCGAAGCCCGAATGTTGGACCGTACAACAATCTGGCAAACGCCGATAGAATGGCGTCATGCAAGGGTTGACGAAGATGTCCGTTCAGCGTGTCAGTACCGCCGAACACGTGCGCGATCACATCACGACGCTGATCCTCAGCGGCGACCTGAAACCCGGTACGCCCCTGCGGGAGAACGCGATCGCCAGCACCCTCGGCGTCTCCCGCAATACCGTTCGCGAAGCGGTGCTGCTGCTCGGCCAGAGCCGGCTCATCCGTCACGAGATGCACCGCGGGGCAATCGTCGCTGAGCCGACGAAGGATGCGCTGATCAACCTCTATGACGCTCGTCGAGGACTCGAGGTGGGCGCTGTCTCGCTGCCGGCGAACGCCGAGATCACAGCGGGCATCAAGGTTGCGCTCGACAACCTTGAGCTCGCCGCAGCGGGAGGCGACGATCGCGAAATCGTGGAGAAAGACCTCGCGTTCCACGCCGCCACCGTTCGCAATTTCGGCAGCGAGCGCATCGACGCCTTCTACGCCCAGATCGCGGTGGAGCTCTCTTTCTTCCTCAACGCCCTCGCCGCATCGCGTCTCGACTACGCAGAGGACGAGTTCTTCATCGACGAACACCGACGCATCTACGAGGCGATATCCGCCCAGGACCGCGCCGCCGCCGCAGGCTACGTCGAACAGCACATTGACCTGACGATTCGACGGCTGCACGCCCGGCTCGACGCCGTCGACGCCTAGGCGTTCTGACGCCTGGGTCCCGTGACGCCCGGCCGTTCTTGGCGCCAGGGCCCCGTGACGCCAGGCCGTTCTTCCCACGCACCCGCGGCGCGGGAAGAACAACCGGCAACTACGGGAAGTCGAGGCTGATGACCGTGGGGCCCCGGCGGCCGAGGGCCGCACGGGCGCGAGCCGCGGCATCCTGCGCGTTCTCTGCGCGCTCGCCGGTCGCTCCGATCGCGTTGGCCAGGGCAACCAGGTCGGGAACGTGCAGGTCGACGCCGACCGGGGCGATCCCGCGCGCCGCCTGCTGGTCCCGGATCTCGCGGTAGCCGCCGTTGTTGGCAACCACGACGACGATCGAGAGTCCCTGCTCGACCGCGGTGATCAGCTCCTGGATGGAGAACATGAGCGCGCCATCCCCGAGGAGCGCGACGACCGCCGCGTCGGGCTTGGCGACCTTTGCGCCGATTGCGGCGGGGAGGGCGTAGCCGAGCGTCGCGACGCGGGGCATGTAGAGGAAGGAGTTCTTCGCCGGAACCGGGAAGAAGTGCACGGTCCCCATGTAGGTGACCTGTGAGGAGTCCCCCGTGATGATCGTGTCCGCGGGCAGCGCCTTGCGGAGCTCGTTGTTCAGCTCGAACCAGGTCTCCCCGTCGGCCATCGCCTCGGCGGCGAGCGCCGCCTTGAGCTCGGCCAGCTCGCGGGTCGCCGATGCCGTGGGCGCGACTGGAGCACCCTGCTCGGCCAGAACCACCTCGATCGCGGAGAGGGCCTCCTCGGCATCCGCGTGGATCGCGATCCGCGCCGGGGCGTTCAACGCCAATTGGCTCTCGGCGATGTCGATGCGGATCACGTTCGGCGACGTGATCTTCCCTTCCCAAAGATCGGAGTCGCCAAGCTCGCTGCCGACGACCAGTAGCGCGTCGCTGCCTGCCAGCCAGTCCTGGGCCGACTTCAGGCGAATGTTGGCCCCGAGGGAAAGCGTGTGGTCCTCCGGCAGCACCCCCTTGCCGTTGCAGGTCGAGATCACGGGGGCAGAGAGCCGCTCGGCGAGCAGGCGAACCTGCTCGTCGGCCCCGCGAGACCCTCCACCGGCGATGATCGCCGGGCGCGTGGCGCCGCCGAGCAGCAGCGCCGCCTGCTGCACGAGGGTTGCGTCGAGTGTCGGGGTCGAGGTGGAGCCGGCCCTGGCGATCTCGCCGGCCCAGTCCTGCCCGAGCACGTCGCACGGGATCTCCACGTAGACCGGGCGCGGCCGCCCCGTGGCCATGATCTGGAAGGCGTGCGCGATGGCCTCCGTTGCTTCCTGTGGCGTGTTCGCCCTGGCGCTCCACTCGGTCATGCTCGCCATCGCGGCGAGAGTGTCCTTCGTGTCGTGGAGTTCGCCGCCGTCGAGGTGCTCGGTGCCGGCGGGAAGGCCCGAGGAGATGATGAGCACCGGACGGGATTCGGCGTATGAGGTTGCAGCGGCGACCATCGCGTTCAGCGTGGCGGGACCGCTGGTGGTGATGACGACGCCCGGCTTGCCCGCGACCTGGCTGTAGCCATCGGCCGCGTAGCCGGCGCCCTGTTCGTGGCGATGTGTCACGGTCCTGATGCCGAGGCGCACGAGGTGCCGGTAGATCTCGAGGTTGTGCGTTCCCGGGATGCCGAAGATCGCGTCAACACCGTGTTCCTGCAACGTCTCGGCGACAGCCGAACCGCCGTTCCGGTGGAGGGCGGCTCGGGTCGCGTCAGTCTGAATTGTCGTCATAATTGATCCATCGTAGGACAATTACGCGCAAAGCGGTCAAAATGTTCTACAATCATGCAATACCGTTTGACCATCACGTGAAGTGGTGCCCGTAATCCCTGCTCAAGGAGGAGCCATGTTGTCAATGAAGAAGCGCAGTACCCGAAAGGCCATCATTCTCGGGGCGACGTTCGCGATCGCCTCGACCGTCCTGGCCGGATGCGCCACGGGCGCCGGCGACAAGGCGGCCGACAAGGCCCCCGCCAAGACCGCGGACTCCACGCTCGCCGGCATGCTCCCCGCGGATATCAAGGAAGCCGGCGTTCTCAAGGTCGGCACCGAGGCCTTCTACCCGCCCTTCGAGTACCTCGACGCCGACAACACCACGGTGGTCGGCCTCGACATGGCCCTGTTCAACGCCATCGGCGCCGAACTCGGGCTCAAGGTTGAGGTCACGAACATGGCTTTCGACGGTCTGCTTCCCGCGCTCGACGCCAAGCGCATCGACGTCGTCGTCGCCGCGATGACCGACACCAAGGCGCGTCAGGCGAAGTACGACTTCGTCGACTACTTCCTGACCGGCCAGGGCATCGTCGTGCCGGCCGGCAACCCGAAGAACATCAAGGGTGTCGAGGGCATGTGCGGCCTCAAGGTCGCCGCCCTGGAGGGCTCGACCCAGGTCACCCTGCTCGAGAAGTTCAACACCGAAGAGTGCAAGGGCAACCCCATCACCGTGACGGCCCTGGCCACCGACGCCGACGCCATGTTGCAGGTGCACAGCGGACGCGCCGACGCCTCCTTCTCGCAGGACGCCGTCGCGCGCTACAACGCCGCGGCAGACGGCGGCAAGGGCAAGTTCGAGATCTGTAACGACCAGCCGCTCCTCCCCGTGGTCATGGGGCCGATGTTCGGCAAGGATGACGCCGAGCTTCGGGACGCGGTCAAGGCTGCCATCGACAAGCTGATCGCCGACGGCACGTACCAGTCCATCCTCGACGAGCACGACCTCGGCTCCGGCGCGGTCACCGAGGCCACCGTCAACGCCGGAACGCTCTAATGGACGGCCAGCCGGCGTCCAGCGGTACGAAGACACCGATCCGCGCCATTCCCGTACGGCACTGGGGACAGCAGATCTCGGGCGTCATCGTGGTCGCCGTGCTGGCCGCATTCCTGTACGCCGTCGCGACGAATGACAACCTGGACTGGTCTGTCATCGCGGCGAACCTGTTCGGCCCGACCATCCTCAGCGGGCTCTGGGTCACCATTTCCCTGACCGTCCTCTCGATGATCATCGGAGTCGTCCTGGGTGTCACCGTGGCGGTCATGCGCCTGTCACCGAACCGGGTCCTGAACTCTGTGGCGGGCGGATACATCTGGGTCTTCCGTGGCACCCCCGTGCTCGTCCAGCTCCTTCTCTGGTTCAACCTGGCCCTGTTCTTTCCGCGACTCGGGATGGGCGAGTTCAGCCTCGACACCAACACGGTGATCACCGCCTTCGTGGCCGCGTTGCTGGGCCTCGGCCTCAACGAGGGCGCCTACATGGCGGAGATCGTTCGCGGTGGCATCCTGTCGGTCGACCACGGCCAGAGCGAAGCCGCCATGGCGCTCGGGATGCGCCGCCGGTCGACCATGTTCAAGATCGTTCTGCCGCAGG
>JBDTAA010000119.1:0-11004 GCA_039924805.1 Cryobacterium sp. | reverse complement strand
GTAGTTGAGATGGAGGCATCGGCGCCAATCCGCGCCCATCCGCACCGAGCACGCATTCAGCCATCGGTCAGTCAACATCCAGAGGGTCGTTGTACTGTCGCTGCGTGATCACCGTGAACCCGCGCCTCCGCACGTTCGTGCTCGCTGCCGGAACCGTTGCGACGGCGGCCGGGATTGGTGCTGCCGCGGCGTTCAACTACAAGAGATTTCGCATCCGGCTTGCCGAAAACGCGGCCCTGCTCAATGAGACCCTGCCGATCCACTCCCAGTGGTGGCGGGACCACGCCCAGCAGAAGGGCGAGCTGCTCTACGTCGCCATCGGCGACAGCGCGGCGCAGGGCATAGGCGCCAGCCAACCCAACCGCGGCTACGTGGGGATCCTGGCCGATCGCATCCGCCTCGGCACCGGACGCACCGTGCGCGTCATCAACCTGAGCGTCTCCGGGGCCACCGTCGAGCTCGCGGTGCGCGATCAGCTCCCCCGCTTCGTTTCGCTCGCCCCCGACGTCGTGACGGTCGCCATCGGCGCCAACGACATTGCACTCTGGGATGCCGCGATCTTCGAGACCGGGATCCGGCAGATCTTCGCCGTGCTCCCCGAGCACGCGATCGTCGCCGACCTGCCGTGCTTCCACCTGCCACACAACGAGAGGAAGGTTGCCGAGGCCAACCGGATCCTGCGACTGGCCGCCGCGGAGTTCGGTCTCACAGTGGTGCCGCTGCACGAGACCACCCGACGGCAGGGCCTGCGCAGCGTGGCAACCCAGTTCGCGAACGATTTCTTCCACCCGAACGACCGCGGGTACCGGGTGTGGGCCGAGGCCTTCCTGCCCGAGCTCAGCGACGACATCGCGCACCGGATTCCACAGGCCACCATCGCGGCGTAATCGCACGTCGGTGGCCCCGGCTAGGCTCGCTGGCATGGCCAAGCCCCTCTCGTCGTTCCGGTGCACCGAGTGTGGCTGGACCACCCCGAAATGGGCCGGCCGTTGCGGCGAGTGCCAGCAATGGGGCACCGTTTTGGATGCCGCCGAGAAGGCGGGGCTCGCCCGCTCGGTCAAGCCAACGACGGTGACCGGAGACGGCATCGCGAGGCCGATCACCCACGTCGACACGAATTCCGTCTCGCACTGGCCCAGCGGCATCAATGAATTCGACCGGGTGCTCGGCGGCGGCATCGTGCCCGGATCGGTCATCCTGCTCAGCGGCGAGCCCGGCGTCGGCAAGTCGACGCTCCTGCTGGAGGTGGCGTCGAAGGCGGCGGCGGCCAAGTCGCGCGTGCTCTACGTCAGCGCCGAGGAGTCGGTGAGCCAGGTGCGCCTGCGCGCCGAGCGCACCGGGGCGTTGCAGCCCGAGCTCTACATCGCCGCCGAGACCGACCTCGCCACCATCCTCGGCCAGATCGATGCGGTGCAACCCGACCTCGTCATCGTCGACTCCGTGCAGACGGTCGCCAGTTCGCTTTCCGATGGCCTGGCCGGCATGCCCAGCCAGGTGCGCGAGGTGGCGTCCACGCTCATTCGCGTTGCAAAAGACCGCAATCTGCCCATCCTTCTCGTCGGCCACGTCACCAAGGACGGTTCGATCGCCGGGCCGCGGCTACTCGAGCACCTCGTGGACGTGGTCTGCCAGTTCGAAGGCGACCGGCAGACGGCGCTGCGCTTCGTGCGCGCGCTGAAGAACCGTTTCGGGCCCACCGACGAGGTGGGCTGTTTCGAGATGACCGGCGACGGGATCGCAGAGGTGCCCGACCCGAGCGGGCTCTTCCTGAGCCGCGGTACCGACCCCGTCTCCGGAACCTGCGTCACAGTCGCCCTCGAGGGCCGCCGCGCCATGCCCGTCGAGGTGCAGGCGCTCGTCGTCGACTCGCAGGCCCCCAACCCCCGCCGCGTCACCAATGGGGTCGATCCCTCGCGGGTGGCCATGCTCCTCGCCGTGCTGGAGAAACGCGCCGGACTTGCGCTTGGCGGCAAGGATGTCTACGTGTCGACCGTGGGCGGCATCCGCCTCACCGAGCCCGCCGCCGACCTGGCCATCGCCCTGGCGATCGCATCGGCGATCAGCGACCAGCCGATCGCGCACACCGTCGTCGCGTTCGGCGAAATCAGCCTGGCCGGGGAGATCCGCGCCGTCTCCGCGGCGAAGCAGCGCGCCGGCGAGGCCGCGCGGCTGGGCTTCACGACGCGCATCGACGCCGCAAGCGGGTCGATCGGCACCGCCGTCTCACAGGCGCGCGCGACGGGCGTGTCCGAGCGCGAGGCCGAACTCGACCGGGCTTTCTAACCGGCCGGGGCCGTCACCGAATCGGGCGACGAGATCACGTTGATCGCCCCCGTCGCCTCCGCGATGAAACTCGCGATCGTTGCCGAGGTCACGACACGGTTACGCCCGTTGCGCTTGGCGACGTACAGTCGCAGATCCGCCGTGCGCAACAGGTCGGAGTTTTGATCGCCGTCGGCCGGTGCCAGGGCAACGCCGATGCTGGCCGTGACCGGCAGGTCGCCGGTGATCGGTGACCAGTCGTGGTTCGCGATCGAGCGACAGAGCGCCTCCGAGCGCTCGTGGGCCGCCGCGGCAGGGGTGCGAGGCCAGATGACCAGGAACTCCTCGCCTCCCAGACGTGCAGCGATGCCCCCCGGAATGGATTCGACCGACTCGGCGAGTACGCGGCCGATTGTCCGAAGAACTTCGTCTCCAACCTCGTGGGACATCGTGTCGTTGACACGCTTGAAATGGTCAAGATCGATCATGGCGATGGCCAGGGGCGACCCTCCCTCCCGCACCTGCAACAGCAACCCGCCGAGGTGCGCGTCGACAAACCTCCGGTTGTGGAGTCCGGTGAGGGGATCACGTTCGGCGAGTTCCCGGTAGCGCTCGCTCTCGCGGCGGGATTCCGCTGTCTGGAACATGGCCTCGAGTATCCGGCTCTTTGCCTCGTTCTCACTCGCCCCGAGTGCCACCGTCTGCTCGTGGTAGGTGCGGTAGGTCTCGAATGCCGCGCGGTAATCCTGTTGCGCAGCGTAGATCTCGGCCTGTTCACAGGACGCTTCCGTCGTCCATCGGACGAGCCCGTTTCGTTGGGCCAGGTCCCGGCACCGATCGATGGCGACCTGCGCCATGTCGAGGCGCCCCTGGGTGCGATAAAGCTGCGTCAGGGCGACCAGGGCGGCCGCTGAGCTGTCCGGGTGCGCGTCGCTGAACGCGGAATCCATGGCCGGCGCCAGCATGACCTCGGCCTCGGCGAGGCGGCCTGCCACGAGGTAGACCCGGGCGATGGTGTCGCGGGCGGACATCCCGATCTGACGGTCGCTCAACTCCGACAGGCCGACCAGCCGTTCGACCGTGGCCAGCGCCTCGACGTGATTGTGCGCCAGATGCTCGGTGTAGGCGAGGTTGTTGAGAATGATGTAGCGGATGTTGGTTTCGGGGTCGTCGATGACCAACCGGAGCGCGTCGTCGTAGCGCCGCCGCGCCTCATCGAGCGAGCCGGCCGAACCGAGCGCGTCGGCCAGGCACTTTCGGGCCGCGGCGCGCATGAGCGGAATCTCCGATTCGTCGAGGAGGTCGTTCGCGGCAACGGCATGCTCCAGCGCCAATGCCCGGTCGCCGACCATCTCGAAGACAGACCCCAGCACGTCGTGGCAGCGGGACTGCAGGGCAATCTCACCGTGTTGTTCGGCCCAGCCGAGGATCTGCTGCACTTCGATGGCACTCTGGCTGGGATCGGCCCGATGGATCTGCACAGCCGCAATCAGGACACGCAAGCGCCGGGCCGTCGCGCCGTGCTCGCCGGAGCCGAGCTGGTCGAGCCAGTCCTTGGCGGACTGCAGCGCGACGTCCCTGTCGATCCAGAACATACGCTCGATGCTCGCTAACCGCGCGTCGACGGGATGGTCCACTGTCCCCACCACGGTCCCCACCACTGCGGCCCACTCTCCGACCGCGCGAACCCGGCGCGGAAGCCGCCGCCGGGTGTCCCTCTCAGCGAAAGGTTCGCACGCTATCGAGAATCATCCTAGTGGGGACAGAACCCCAGCGGTCCCCCTCGAAGGGGTCGATTCCTCGGGTTTCTCGGGCGAGCGTCAGACCCGATCCGGCTCGCCTTCGTGGCTCTCCCCTGGCAGGGGTCCGAGCGCCCGCATGAGGTCAGCGGGGGCGGCCTGCATGACGTGCGGGCCGGCGATGTCGAAGAAGACCATTTCGAGCGTTTGCTCGTGCACGGTCAGGAAGTCACGCAGCCATTGGGCGTCGCCCGCGAAGACCCGCGGATCCGGGTCGTCCGGAAGCATCTGCGCGTAGTTCTCGGCCGAGGAGAAGAGCAGGAGCATCCGTTTGTCGGTGCCTTCACGGCCAAAAACCCTCACCTGCTCAGCCGCGCCGTTGACGACCAGTTGCGGCACGATGACGACGCCGTTGCGCAGGGCGTAGGCGACCTGGACGACATCCTGCGCGGCAAGGGCCGCCGCGAGAGGCTCGGAACGTGTCGGTGGGGTGGGTTCGGTCACCCATCCATTCAACCAGCCGGAGGCATTCCGGCCGAAGTGAGAACACCTGCCGTGAGCGAACGGCTCAGCCTGACCGGCTCAGCCTGACCGGCTCAGTAGAGCAGGAACTGCTTGGGTGTTTTGGAGGCGATTCCGTCGACACTCACCCGTAGGTGGTATGACGCTCCGCCCGCCGGGGCGGCGTCGCGGGTTGCCAGGTCGCAGGTGTCCTTCGCGGACCGCGTGCGATCCCAGGGGACGGCCTCGGCCGAACTGATCGGCATGCCGGGCTTCAGCAGCACGTCGGCGTCAGCCGCGTCCTGCTGGCAGTCGCTCGAAGTCCAGTACACGTCGCTGCCGCTGGTGATCGTGAAGACCTGACGTGACGTCCCGGCGTTGATCGTGCACGAGGTCGCGCCGGTGTTCGTGATGCTCAGGGAGAGCTGGGGCAGCTGGCCCGGTTCGTAGTTCACAGCGTCGGTGATGGCTTCGACCTGCACGTTGTCCGCGGTGCACGGTGCGCCCTCGGCCGCGACCGTGGGTTCCGGGGTCGGCTGCGGCGAGGCGGTGGCGGAGGTGCTCGGCGTCGCGGGGGCGGCCGGCTCGCCACGGCCGGAACCCGGTCGCACAATGATGAGGAGAATTATGGTGAGCACGGCGACCAGGCCGAGTCCGACCACGAGGCGGCGGCGCCGGTACACCGAACGCGTCTGGGGACCGACGGAGTTGCGTGTCGTCGACATGCCCCAAGGTTAACGAGGATTCCCGGCGCCGCCTGTAATGGCGGGCGTGTCGACCGGGATTGATCGATTCCGACGCGCCGAATCCCGTTGCGGCTCCCCGGTTACCCGAACCTCTTGATCATGCGGGTGTTGCCGAGCGTGTTCGGCTTGACGCGGGCGAGATCGAGAAATTCGGCGACCCCCTCGTCATGTGACCGCACGAGTTCGGCGTACACCGCGAGATCCACGGTCTCCGAGCCCATGTCCACGAAGCCGTGCCGCCTGAAGAACGGAACCTCGAAGGTGAGGCAGAACAGGCGGCTCAGGCCGAGTTCGCGGGCATCGGCTTCCAACCGGTCGAGGAGCAGGTGCCCGATGCCGTGGCCAAGCCGGTCCTCGGAGACCGCAAGCGTTCGCACTTCACCGAGGTCTTCCCACATCACGTGCAACGCGCCGCAGCCAATGAGGCGGCCCTCCCGATCCTCGGCCACCCGAAACTCCTGCACGGCCTCGTAGAACACGACGCGGTCCTTGCCCAGCAGGATCCCCTGCTGGATGAGCGGCTCAACGAGCGCCTGGATGCGCGGCACATCGCTGGTGCGCGTGCGGCGCACCGAGTACTCCTGATGGGTCACGCTCGGACCTCTCGCTCTTCTACCGGGGAACATCCAGTCTACGGATTCCCCGGAACACGCCGCTCGACGCGCGGGCATGGGGAAGGGGCCCGGCGGATTGCTCCGTCGGGCCCCTCCTGTCCTACCGGACTACCGGGTTACTTGGCCGACTTCGGCGGCTTCGGATCCTTCGGCGGCTTCGGATCCTTCGGATCCTTCGGCGGCTTCACATCCTTCGGCTGCTTTTCGACCGTGATGTTCGTCCAGCCGATGACGTTCCCGCTCGCATCCTGAACCGAGATGATGTGCGAGCCCTGCTGGAGATCGGCGGGGAGCGTCGCGCTGGCCCGACCTGAAGCGTCGACCTGAGTCCAGCCGCCCAGGTTGGTCGGCGTGGAGTGCACCCAGACGGAGACGTATTCTCCCGCGTGGGCCTGGCCGACCGAGACGGTGACGTCGGCTCCCGCCTGGTAGGCAGCCTGATCGGTCGAGATGACGTTCTCCAGCGCCGGGGTGAGCGCGGCGTTGTCCGCGACCGTCGGCGCAGTCGCCGGCGGCGTCGGCGCCTCGTTGACACTAAATGCAACCCGTACGATCGTGCCCGACTCGGTCGCGGTGAGCTCGAGAACGCTCTTCGCCCTGGCATCCGCCGGCACCGTCACGGTGACGTTGAAGGTGCCGGTGGCGTTTACCGCGACAGGACCGAGAACCGCGGCGCTGCCAGGCCACAGCAGGGTGAGCTCCGTGTTCTTGGGAGCGCCGAGCGAGGTGAGGTCGAGGTTCGAGACCTCCAGCGACACGGTGTCGCCGGGGTTCACCACAGAGGTCGGTGCGCCGGTCACTGTCGCCTGGCGTGCCGCGAACGACGGCGCCAGGGGGCTTTTGCTCGTGATGTAGGAGATCCAGGCGTCGCGGTCGACGAGTCCGGAGTCTCGCGTGTTCGTGCCCTTCAGGAACTCATGGAAGTTATCTCCGCCGGTGAGCAGGAAGCTGAACGTCCCCACCCGGTACGAGTGCGCCGGGTCGATGGCCGAACCGTTGATCCAGATGCCCGTGATGCGGTCGCCCTCGGGCCGGGTCGCGTCGAACGTGTAGTTGACGTTGTCGGAAAGACCCAGCTGCAGGTACGGTCGGCTCGGAACTGCGCCGGCGGCGGTGCGCTGCCACTGCTGTTCGAGAACCGTCTTGAACTGCGCCCCGGTGAGGCTCGTTGTTCCGAGGTTGTTCAGGAAGGGCAGCACCGCGTTCGCCTGGGCGTAGGTGACGACGCCCTTCATCAGGTCGGCGCGCATTCCGCCGGGGTTGACGACTCCGATGTCGGCGCCACCCTTGTCGGTCGACTTGAGCGATTCGCGCAGCGAGTTGGCGACGAGCGTTCCGAGCGAAGATGCCGCAGCGCGGTTCTCCGCGCACGGGGCGACTCCGCCGGCGCAGGCCCGGGTGATGTCGGCCGAGACCGAACCGACGGCAACATTGCCGAGGATTGCTGCATCTGCGAGTGCCTTGTCGGTGATCGTCTTGACAGCCGCAACGCGAGGGTAGGCGGCGACCAGCGTGGAGTCCGCGGTGGTCACGCGCTTGACGATGCGGTTTTTGGCCGTCGTAGCGACGTCGGTGGCGACGTCGTAGGTGAGGACGACCTGGCCGAGGTTTTCTCCGTAGTTACCGGTCTGCATGACCGGGCGAGTGACGCCGGCGGCGGCACCGGGGACCTGTGCATCCCACGCGTAAGCCTTGTGCGTGTGGCCGGTGAAGATCGAGTCGACCTTCGCCGAGGTCTGGGTGACGATCTTTGTGAAGACGCTGCCGGTGATGGCGAGCTGCAGCTCCAGGGTCGAGAAGTCCGACCCCTGGCTGGCGCCCTCGTGGTACTCGGCGATCAGGACGTCGGCTTCACCGTTGGCGAGGTTTCCGTCGCTGAGCTGCGCGGCGACACGGTTGACCGCGTCGACGGGGTCACCGAAGCGAACACCGGTGATTCCCGAGGGGGTGACCAGGGTCGGGGTCTCGGCCGTGACGGCGCCGATGACGCCGACCTTGACACCCTTGACGTCGAAGATGGCGTATTCCTGCTGTGCCGGCGTATCGGTGCCGGCCAGGTAGACGTTCGCTCCGAGGTAGTCGAAGGCGGCCGCATCGGAGATGCGCACGTTGAGGTCGTCGAAGCCACCGTCGAACTCGTGGTTGCCGTCGGAGGAGGTCCGCAGCTCGAGCGCGTTGAGCACGTTCAGCGTTGGCACGTCCATCTGCGACGACGACGCGAACAGCGAGGCCCCGATGTTGTCACCGGCGGAGAGGAAGAGGCTGGATGCGTCCCCGTACTCTGCGCGGAGCTGTTCAACGGTTCCGGCGAACTTGACGGTGTTGCCGTCGATCCGTCCGTGGAAGTCGTTCGTGTTGATCAGGTTGATGTCGACGACGGCCGGCGTGCTGTCGATGTTGAGACCGACAACGGCCGGGTCGTGGTCGGACGAACGGAACGCGTCGGCGACGTAGAAGTCGGTGACGTTGTTGTTGTACCGGCTGTACTCCAGCGCAACCGACTCGACGGAGTTGATGTTCCAGACGTCGACGTCGTTGACGACGGCATCCGCTTCCGGGGAGGCGAAGACGTGGTCGAGCGAGCCGACGGAGCCGCCGAACGCGTAGGTGTACTCGCCGCTCTTGGCTTCCTGGCTGACGTAACCGGCGTCCGTGATGACCTTGAGCGGGTCTTCGCGGTCGTAGGCGTTGAAGTCACCGGTGAGGAACACGCGCTGAATGCCCGTGTCGGTCTTCAGGCTGTCGGCGAAGGCGACGAGCGCCGTTGCCTGGTTGATTCGGGAGAGGTTGGATGCGCCCTGGCCGTCGTTCTGGTCGGCGTCGGCGCCCGTTCCCGAGCCCTTCGATTTGAAGTGGTTGACGATGGTGAGGAACGTGCTTCCCGCGTCGCCGACCATCTGGAAGGCCTGCGCGAGCGGCTGGCGTGCGTTGTTGAAGGCGGTGGAAGTGGTCAGGATCTTCGAGGCGCCAACAGTCTCGACGGCACCCGTCTTGTAGATGAACGCGGTGCGGATGACGTCTTCGGTGGCGGGGAGCTCTGCCGGCGAGGGAACGAAGGCCCAGTTGGCGCCCGGCGCCGCGGCGTTGAGTGCGGCCACGAGGTTGCCGAGGGCGTCGTCACGGTTCTTGCCGAAGCGAGCCGAGTTTTCAACTTCCTCGAGCGAAACCATGTCGGCGTCGAGGGCGTTGATCGCGGCGACGATCTTCGCCTGCTGGCGTTCGAAGCTGACCTGGGTCGCAGCACCGCGGGCGTTGCAGCCGCTGTTGACCGTGATCGGCGTGCCGGCCCGGTCGGTGTAGTAGGTGCAGCCCGTGATCGAATCGCCGGTCGTCGAGAAGTAGTTCAGCACGTTGAACGTGGCGATGCGGATGTCGCCTCCCACGTTGCGGGGGGCAGCGGTGCGCGTGTTCGCGAACGTTGCCGGCTGAACCATCGCGGCGTTGCCGGGCACGAGCTCGGTGGTCGGCTGGAACTTCCAGGCGCTGTTGCGGTAGTCGAGGATGACCGGCTTCGTGAACGTTGCCGCCGCGCCGATGCGCAGCTCGCTCGTGGTCGTGAGGTACGGGACCGGCAGGCCCTTGTTGGCGCTGGACAGGTAATTGGTGCTCGCTCCGTCGTCGAGGGTGACCGCACGGGCCTTGTTTGCGGCGACGGCTTCGGTGTACGCGGTTGTGCGCGGGGCGGCCGTGACGGTGGGGTTGACCAGCGGCGTCGTTCCGGCCGCGAGGCCGATCTCTCCGTACTGGTTGGTCGAGTAGTTGTTGGTGACCGTAAAGGCGCCCTGCGGGGCGATGAGCATGCCCTCGAGGGTTTCCCGAGCGGTGTCGGTTGCCGGGAGCGCGACCGTGGCCGGCAGCGGCGCTGCCAGTCCGGCGGAGTCGAGCTTGACGACGTCGGCGAGTGCGGCGAACGTCAGTTCCGTCATTCCGCCGAACTCGCTCACCGCGCCGGTGACGGAGACGTAGTCGCCGATTGCGACCGGGGCGGTCAGGGTCGTGGAGTAGACGAACAGGCCGTGGGACGAGGTGTGTGTGCCCTGGTCGATGGCGCCACCGGTGCCGGCGGTCTGGATGTAGAAGCCCTTGAAGCCTCCGGTCGGGTAGGCGGCGGTGACGAAGCCGACGGTCTTGACGGTCGCGCCGGCCTTCGGGCTCGTGTCCGTCGTGCCCTGGATCTCGGCGATCGTCGCCTCGGGCGCGTCTACCGGCGGGTCTACCGGCGGGTCGACCGGCGGGTCAACGGGGGCGCCCACGTTGGTCGGCGTCGGCGTGCCGGCGGCGAAGTCTGTGGAGTTGTTGTTGGTGTCGACGCCGGCGCGGCTCAAGGAGCTCGTCACGGACGCCGCGGTGGAGGCCTTGGTCTCGAACGTGTTGGACGTTCCGTAGCCGAGCAGGTCGAGCACGCCGGGCGCGTTGATCAGGGAGCCGGTGGCCGGGGCCGCGAGCGCGCCTGTCTGGCTGGCCAGGAACAGGGTTCCGCCGCCGCCGGCGAGGTTGGCGCTCGAGACGGCGTCCGGGGTGGGCAGCGCAACGCCGTTGGTCCCGTTGGACGAGGCCTGGATGAGGAAGTACCCCTTGGCCGGCACCGAGCCGGTGAGCGCGAAGACAGTGCTCGGGTTCACGGTGCCCGTGGCCGAGCGGTACTGCAGGGACGCGCCGTCGAGCGTGATCGCCGCATCCGTCGGGTTGTAGAGCTCCACGAACTTATTCGTGTATGTCGCTCCGGCGCTGCCACCGTTGAGGTAGGCCTCACTGATGACGACGCCGGTTCCGGCGGGGCCTGCGGCCACTGCGGGAAGGGCGATGATAGGGGTGGCCGCGAGGCCCAGACCGACGAGAGAGGCAAGACCCAGCTTGAGACGATTTCGCGTAGCGAACAACATTGTTCCCCTAGTGGATAGACGACCGACAGTGCTCGCAATGCTACGGATATAGAGCCAAATCACAGCGTGATGATGAGAAATACTTTCGGTTTTTTGACACTTTGCTCGCATGAGCAGTCGTCGTAAATTACCCCCACATGAGCGGCACCCGAACCGGTACAGTCGTCGGTCGAGTTTTTCGACGATTCCGGCGTCGACACGGCTTCTCCGGAGCGGGCGACCGTCACAGAAGGGGCCCGGCGGAATACTCCGCCGGGCC
>JBDTAA010000118.1:0-8013 GCA_039924805.1 Cryobacterium sp. | reverse complement strand
CTGGTGTCCTCGAAGGCGCTGGCGAAGATGGCGCCCATCTTCCCGTCGATGTCCTCGATGATCGTGAGGAGGTCCTTGCGGGTGTTGGTCAGGTCGGTCAGCTGCTCGGTGAGGAACTTGTGCCGCTGCTCGAGCGCCGCGAATTCCTCGAGGGCGAGCTGGTTCACCCGGCCGAGCTGCCCGAACTTGCGTTCGGCCACGGCCAGGCGCCGTTTCTGCTGCTCACGATCGAACGGAACGCCGGGCGCCTCCGGGTCACCGGACACGTTCGGGTCGCCCACCTCGTCCAGGTCGCCGGGGGCGACGGATGCCCCGGTCCCGTCGGCCGGAATCAGCTGGTCGGGCCCATACTCGGCCACGAGCACGTCCTCGACCAGCCCGAGCTCGCTGGCCGCCCGTTCGAGCAGCGCGGAGAGGTGCAGCTTCTTCTCGTAGATCTGCAGTTCCAGCCCGTGCACGTTCTCGGTCACCGCCTGCAGGCGTGAGCGCAGCGCGCTCTCGTCGCGGCGCAGCTGGGTGAGTTCCTCGTTCTGGCTGGCCCGCTCGGCCTCGGCGCCGGCCAGCCGGCCGCGCGCCTCGGCGTGCGACGCCTCAACGGATGCCAGCACCGCGGGGAGCGCCTCGGCGACGGCGGACGCAGCATCCACCTGGCGGCGACGGATGACGGCCCGGCGCGCCGCTTCCTCGGCCGCCGCCCGGTCGGCCTCGAGCTGCCGGCCCAGGGCGGCGGTGCGCGCCTCCTCCGACCTCGCGCGTTCACGGGCCGTCTCCACCTGGAGCCTCGCCTCAACCTCGCCTTCCCTGGCCTCCTCGAGCACGGCGTAGAGCGCGTCCCGCGAACTCACATCGATGATGGGACGCGGCCGGGATCGCACGGCGTCGAGCTCGGACCCGGCCCGGTTGACGGCGGCCTCCGCGTCGGCGACGGCAGCGCCGGCGAGCTCCAGCCCGGCGGACACCCGGTCGAGTTCGGCCGCGGATGCCTCCAGCTGCACCGTCGCCCGGTTGATCTTCTCGGCCCGGGCCGCCAGCCGCGAATCGAACGCGCGCAGGGCGGTGAGGGCTGCCGCGGCCTGCTGCTTCTGCGCCTGCAGTAGGGTGCGCGCCTCGGCGAGGTCGAAGCGCACCCGGTCGATGGTCGACGTGACGAGGGCCAGCTTGTCCGCGGCCGTGTCGCGTTCGGCAACGAGTTCGAGCTTGCTGCGCTTGGCGCCGGAGCCACCACGGAGTACGTAGGCGGTCAGTACCTCGCCGGCCTTCGTGATCAGGGTCAGGCCGCCGAGGCCGCGAACGGCCAGCGCACCGTACGCCGACCGTGCGGCGGCGAGGTCGTCCGCGATGACCGTGTTCGCCAGGACGCCGAGCACGCCGTTCGGCGCCTCGACCACCGACCGAGCCCAGGCCAGCCCTGCCAGGTCGCCGAGATCGCCGGACACACCCGCGTCCGCGCTGGCGACGACCAGTTCGACCCGTCCGAGGTCGTCGCCCAGGGCGGTCGCGATCGCATCGAACGCGGCGTCACGGGTCTCGGCCAGGACAGCATCGGCCAGGGAGCCGAGGGCCGCGGCGATGGCGGCTTCGTAGCCGGGCCGCACGCGCACGTGCTCCGCGAGCAGCCCGCGGATTCCCGACAGCCCGGCGCCGACGAGGGCGGATGATCCGTCCTTCTGGTCCAGGGCCAGCGACAGCGCAGCGGTGCGCGCCGCGAGCGCGTCCCGCTCCCGCTCCTGGCCGTGCACGGTCTCGCGCAGGCCCTCGATCTCGGCCTCCGCCTCCCGCACGCGGGCCCGGGCGGACTCGTACGCCTCGTCGAGGAACGCGCCGCCGCCGTCGGTCTCCGCGGCCTCGGCCTGCAGCGCATCGAACGGCGCCTGCGCGGCGGCCAGCCGGGCCTGGGCCGCGTCGACGGCGTTCTGCTGGCGCAGCACCTCACCGCGAACGGCGGCCAGTCGCGATGCCGCGGTCTCGGCCTGGCCCGTGAGCCTGGAGATGTCGAGGTCGTGCCGCGAGACGAGAACCGACTGTGCGGCGATCTCCTCGTCCACCGAATCGAGTTCGGCGCGTGCGGCAGCGGCCCGGGCCTGCGCCGCCGCCCAGCGGTCCTGCGCGGTGACGATGGCCTCCCGCAGCCGCTGCACCTCGTCCGCGGCATCCTGCAGCATCGCCGGCGTCACGCTGGGCCCGATCTGAGCGGGCTGGGCCTCCGAACCGAGCAGCGCCAGCCGCTGGTTGGCCAGCGTGTACAGCCCGCGCAGCCGTTCCTGCACGGATTCGAGGCCGAAGCTGGTGCGCCGGGCCAGGTCGACGGCGTCGCCGACCTGCGCCTGCTCGAGCCGCTGCAGCCGCAGCTCCGTCTGGCCCAGCTGTTCCTGCAGCACGATGCGTTCCGCGTGCCGTTCGCTTTCGGTGCGTCCGTGGGTGTCGAGCGCGGTGCGCAGGGCGACGACGTCATCGGCGAGGAGTCTGGCCCGCGCATCCCGCACGACGGCCGCGATGGTCTGCGCTTCCCGCGCGATCTCGGCCTGGTGGCCGAGCGGCTTGAGCTGGCGTCGGATCTCGCCGGCCAGGTCGCTCAGCCGGGTGAGGTTGGTCTGCATGCCCTCGAGCTTGCGGAGGGTCTTTTCCTTGCGTCGGCGGTGCTTGAGGATGCCGGCGGCCTCCTCAATGAAGCCGCGCCGTTCCTCCGGGCTGGCCCGCAGCACCGCGTCGAGCTGGCCCTGGCCGACGATGACGTGCATTTCGCGGCCCAGGCCGGAGTCGCTGAGCAGCTCTTGCACGTCGAGCAGGCGGCAGGTCTGCCCGTTTATGGCGTACTCGCTACCGCCGTTGCGGAAGAGGGTGCGGGAGATCGTGACCTCTGTGTACTCGATCGGCAGGGCGCCGTCGGCGTTGTCGATGGTCAGCGTCACCTCGGCCCGGCCGAGGGGGCCCTTCGTCGATGTGCCGGCGAAGATGACGTCTTCCATCTTGCCGCCTCGGAGGGTCTTCACGCCCTGCTCGCCCATCACCCAGGCCAGCGCGTCCACGACGTTCGACTTGCCGGATCCGTTCGGGCCGACGACGCAGGTGACACCGGGTTCGAAGGCGAATGTGGTGGGCTGTGCGAACGACTTGAAGCCCTTGAGGGTGAGGCTCTTCAGGTACAACGCTGGCCCTCTCGGAAGTGTCGGTGGCCGTCACGGCCAGTCATGCTGGGACTACGGTACCGGACTTCCCACCCAGAACCGGTTAGGCGCTAGGCTGGTCGGCTGTCCAGATCGGCGGCGATTGCAGAACGGGAGTCGACCGTCATGACCATCGCACCCTTCACCATTGATGAACCGGCCATCCCCGAGGCTCCCGGCGCGGCTGGCTGGGCCGACTTCGGGGCCGCGACCGCGGTGCGGAACGACGTCGAAGCCGAGGCATACGGTACCAGGGACCTCGCGCTATCGACCGAGGAGATCCTCCCGTACTGGCTGAATCAGGAGTATTCCCCCGCACGGATGCTCGTCGCACGCGTCGATGGGAAAATCGTGGCCCGCGGGGTGTACGAGACCCTGCCGGGTCCTGACTGCGACGTCGCCTGGCTGGAGGTCGAGGTGCTGCCCGCCTTTCGGCGGCGGGGCATCGGAACCGCGCTCGCCGACCGCGTGGAGTCGATCGCGGCGCAGGAGGGGCGCGTGAGGGCGCTCGTCTACGTGGTGTCGCGGGAGGCGCCGGGCGACCGGCTGCCGGCGCCGACGGGTTCCGGCTCGGTGCCCCTGATCAATCCGGAGGTGCGGTTTCTGCTGGCCCGCGGCTACACACTCGAGCAGGTGTATCGCGGCAGCCGCCTGGCGCTCCCCCTCGACGACCGCGAGCTTGCCAGGCACCTCGACAGCGCCGCGCAGGCATCCGGCCCCGAGTACGCCGTGCATCGCTGGACAGATCGCACGCCCGAACGGTGGCTGGACGACATGGCGCTCCTGCGCACCCGCATGAGCACGGATGCCCCGAGCGCGGGTCTCGAGGAACCGGAAAATGCCTGGACGGCGGAGCGGGTCGTCGTGGAGGAGGAGGCATTCGCGGCCGGCCCGCGGACGGCCCTGACGGCCGTGGTGGAGCACCTGCCGAGCGGTCGCCTGGCCGGGTTCACCGAGTTGGCCGTGCCTGCCGAGGCGTCGCGCGCTGTACACCAGCAGGACACGCTGGTTCTGAAGGAGCATCGTGGACACCGGCTCGGGATGCTCCTGAAGGTCGCGAATCTGCAGGTCCTCGAGGCCGAACGCCCGGGGCATCCGTCGGTGATCACGTTCAACGCGGAGGAGAACCGGCACATGCTCGATGTGAACGAGGCGCTCGGTTTCGTGCCGATCGGCTACGAGGGCGCCTGGAAGCGCGTCGGTCCTGGGCCCGCGCCCTGATCTCGACAGGCTCGATCACCGACTGGCTCGATCACCGACAGGTCAGCGCAGGCGCTGGCAGCGTGGGCAGAAATGCGAGGAGCGGTTCATGAACTGCGCCCGCAGCATGGTGCTCCCGCAGCGCAGGCACGGTTTGCCGTGCCGACCGTACGCCGTGAGGCTGTGCGCGAAGTAGCCCGACTCCCCGTTGACGTTCACGTACTGCGCGTCGAAGCTCGTGCCGCCCTCCGCCAGTGCCCGGTGCAGGATGCCCCGCACCGATGTCAGCAGGGTGCGCGCCTTCGCCCGTGACAGCGAACCGGCGGGCTGCTCGTAGTGGATGCGGGCGTCGAACAGGGCCTCGTCGGCGTAGATGTTGCCGATGCCGCTGATCAGCGTCTGGTCGAGCAGGGCGCGCTTGATGCCCGTCTTCTTGCGGCCAAGCGCGGCGAAGAAGGCGCCCGCCGAGAAGTCGGTGTCGATCGGGTCGCGGGCGATGTGGGCGACCTGCGAGGGAATGAGGTTCATCCAGTCGCCGCTCGCCGCACCAGGGAACCCTCCGGGCAGTCCGTCGGAGGTCGGCTGCATCGTGTCGACGGCCATGCTGCCGAAGATGCGCTGGTCGACGAAGTTGAGCCACAACTCGCCATGCACGGGATGGTCGAGGTGGAGTCGGATGCGCAGCAGCCGGTCCGCCGCCGAGCCAGAACTACCCGGCGTGCGAAGGAGCACCTGTCCGCTCATGCCGAGGTGGATGACGAGGGCGCGGCCGGAGGCCAGCGGAAGCCAGAGGAACTTGCCTCGCCGCACGGCGCCCAGCACGAGCTGGCCCTCGAGGAGCCCGGCGAAGGAGCCGGTGGACGGGTCGTGCCGCCTCAGCGACCGCTCGTCGAAGACCTCGACGGCGGCGACGATGGCGCCCGTCACGGCCGGTTCGACACCGGCGCGAACGACCTCAACCTCGGGGAGCTCTGGCACGTCTGGCTCGGCGGGGCGGGGTCAGCCGGCGGAGAGAAGCGTCCAGGCCTCGAGCGCTGCCGCCATTTCGGCGTGCTTCTTGCTCGTGCCTTCGCCGCTGGCCGTGACGATGGTGCCGACGACGACCGTGGCGACGAACACCTTCGAGTGATCCGGCCCGCTCTCGGTGACCGTGTAGACGGGCACTCCGGTTCCGCGGTGTGCCGCGGCCTCCTGGAGGCTGGTCTTGGGGTCCATGGAACCGCCGAAGCGGGCGGGGTCAGACAGCAGAGGCTCGATGAGCCGCATCACCAGCGCGGTCGCCGACTCACCGCCGGTGTCGAGGTAGACGGCACCGATGAGTGCCTCGACCGTGTCGGCGAGGATGGAGGCCTTTTCACGGCCACCGGTGAGCATTTCGCCCCGACCCAGTCGAATGTGCGTGCCGAGTCCGATTCCGCGGGCTACTTCTGCGAGGGCAGCACTGGACACCAGGCTGGCCCGGCGCTTGGCGAGGTCTCCCTCGCTCAACAGCGGGTACTCCCGGTAGAGCATGACCGTCACAGACTGCCCCAGAATCGAGTCGCCGAGAAACTCCAGGCGCTCATTCGTGGGGATTCCGCCGTTTTCGTACGCAAAAGACCGATGGGTCAGCGCAAGCTCAAGGAGACCCTGGTCAATTCGAACTCCCAGGGTCTCCTGCAGCGCCGACCAATCGGCTGAACCGCCGGTCATCGAATTAAATGTCGGCGACCTTGCGGCCCTTGTATTCCATGAAGAGAGCCGTTCCGGCGGAGTCGGTGACGACCTTCGCGCGGTGCGGGAGGCTGTAGACGACCTTGCCGTTTTCCATGGTCTTCACCAGGGTGGGGGCTTCGGCCTTCCAGCAGGAACGACGTGAGCGGGTGTTGGAGCGTGACTGCTTGCGCTTCGGAACTGCCATGACTACTTCTCTTCTCTATCCGTTTCAGCATGAATGTCTTCACCCGTGCTGATGTCTGTGGAAGCTTGGAATTTCAGGAGCGCCGACCACCTGGGGTCAGGCTCTTCGTGTGGCACCTGATCAGGCATTTCGGCCAGCCGTAACCCGGTCTCCGGGTCGAGACCTGGACAATCCGGCCGGCAAACCGGCTGGAACGGCAGTGACAAAACCACCGCATCCCTGATCAGAGGTTCAAGATCGACATGGTCGTCCTGAACATCAAATTCAAAAGCTTCTTCTGAAGAATACGCGAAAAGCTCCTGAAACTCGACTTGGACAGGCAAGTCGACGTCAATCAGGCAGCGACCACACATTCCGGAGGCGGTTCCGGACACGTCCGCGGTCACCAGGATTCCCTCGTGGATGGCCTCCAGGCGCAGGTCGGCCTCGAGGGTGGAGCCCGCTTTCACCGCCACCAGGGCCTCTCCGAGGTCTTCGGGCACGAGGATGTCGAGCTGGCGTTCGTGCTGGATCCCCGGGCGATTGATGAGATCGCGCACATCGACTTTGTACGGTGTTTTTTTGAACTTGGTCACAAGGGGAAAGTTTACGCGCCCTGCGGGGTGCGGCCGTCTCCGCGGCCAACGATGGCCGCCCAGAGCGAGGCCGGCAGCAGAGACGCGATGATTCTGGCGCGTGGTTCGGCGCCGGCCCGGATCGCGCGGGTGACCAGGACGAGGTCGCCGGCCAGGTCCGGGCCGGGTTGCGGCTGCGCCGCGCCGGGGCGAGCGTACCGCTCACGTTCGGCCGCGACGAGCAGACGACCGAGCGCCGCCGAGGCCTCCAACGGCGCGCCCAGGCCGGGAAGCTGCCGCAGGCGTGCTGCCAGTTCGCGGGGAGTCTCGGTGGCCCGAACAGGAACCCCGAGGTCGAGGGCGCAATCGGTGAGCTCGATCCAGGCACCTTCGGCGCCTCCCTGCCCGGAACGGAGCCTCCGCATGCGTCGGGTGCGCCGGATTGCCCGCACGATGCCGGGCGTGAGGAGGACCACCAGCGCCAGGAGGAGCGACAGGCCGACCCGGAGGAGGGCGTCCGCGTTCTGCTGCCCCGCGGTCCCGGCTGCGACGGAGCCCGTGTCGGGGGTGAAGCCCGGGTCGGTGTCGCGTGGGGCTTGCGTGGGGCCGGTGGTGGCCGGTGTATCGGTGGGCGTCGCGGCATCCGGCGGGAGTGCGTAGTCGGGAACCGTGCCGCGACCGGGGGTCGGCTCGAAGGGAACCCAGCCGACGCCGACGAAGTACAGCTCCGGCCAGGAGTGCAGGTCGTGCGAGTCCACGTTGTAGCGGTCGCTGCCCTCCGGCGAATCCGTGTCCCTCGTGCCGGGCAGATAGCCGATGGCGATGCGCGCCGGGATGCCCATCGTGCGCGCCATCACGGCCATGGCGGAGGCGAAGTGCACGCAGTACCCGCGCTTGACCTCGAGGAACGTCCCGATGACTTCCATCCCCCCACCGTCGTAGCCGTCTTCTACCGGAGCCTCTGTGTCGTAACGGAAGCCACGCAGGTAGTCCTGGATGGCCAGGGCCTCGTCGTACTTCGAGGTCGCGTCCTGAGTCACGGCGTTCAGGGTCTCGGCGATGATGTCAGGCCGGGGGAACGGCAGGACCAGCATCGGTGCGACTTCCACGGGGTACCTCCCGCGCGACTCCCGCAGCTGCTGGGCCGTCGGCTGGAGTTCGAGCGCCGTGACCGTGTACTCCTGACCTCGGGTCG
>JBDTAA010000117.1:0-13798 GCA_039924805.1 Cryobacterium sp. | reverse complement strand
CCTGGAACCGGTCGGGGTTGCCCCAGCGGTCGTGATTTTCGGTCTCGGTCATGTGGGGCTGGAGCTGGCGCGGATTCTCAGCCGTCATGACCTTGATCTGCACCTGGTCGACTCCCGCAGCGACATGGTCGCTCAGGACCGCCTCGCGGTTCTGCGCGACGGCAGCGCCCGCCTGGTCGTGCATCACGCGCCGGTGCCCGAGTCCGTCTTCGACCTGCTCCCGGCCGGCACGCATGCCCTGATCATGACGCACGACCACGTCGAGGACGTCGCCCTGTGCGATGTCGCGCTCCGAACCCCTCGGCTGGCGTCGATCGGCCTCATCGGTTCGAGCGCGAAGTGGACTCGTTTTCAGCGCCGCCTGGCCGAGGAGGGGCACACGGGAGAGGAGCTGGCGCGCATCCACACGCCCATCGGCGTGCCGGGGATCGCCTCCAAGGATCCGGCGGCGATCGCCGTCAGCGTGGCGGCGAGCCTTCTCCAGCGATTCGAATCCGCTGCCCCTGACGCCCCTGCTCCCGCCCCCGCAGCCCCCGGCTCGACCGCCGAAGCGGCTGCAGAGTAGACGGCCGGTCGTACCCCGCGCCTGCGCCCAACCTGCCGCTCTGGGGCGGCGGATACCGGCCGTTTGGGCGCACGCGCGAGCATCAACGGCACGGCGCCTGGCCGCCTGGGGGATCGGCGAGGTCAGTCGTTGATCAGCAGCAGGTCGACGAGCGGCTTGCGCGTGCGCGGCGCGGACTCGCGTTCGAGCAGCTCGGGCGACAGCGTCGCGACGTCGGCGAGCACTCCGATGGCCGTGATCGACACGATCGCCTGGGTGTCGGCCAGTCCGAACGCCGCAGCGATCGCAGCCGCGTCGTAGCCGCCCATCTGGTGGGTGTGCAGGCCCTCGTGCTGTGCCTGGATGGTGAGGTGCGCGACGGCCTGGCCGAGGTCGTAGCGCGCCCACGGATTCTCGCGGGTTTCATCGATGGCGAGCTCGGCAACGTTCACGATCAAGACGGATGCGGCATCCGCCCACGCCTTGTTGAAGCCCATGAGCGCGTCGTGGATCGTGGTGAAGCTGACCGATCCGCGCCGGGCGACGACATAACGCGCAGGCTGAATGTTGCTGGCCGACGGAGCCCAGCGAGCGGCCTCGAGCACGGTGGTCAGGGTGTCTTCGTCGATGACGGCGGTGGCGTCGTAGCCGCGCGGGCTCCACCGTTCGGAGAGGACCGTCAGGATGGGGGACGTGGTGTCGGCGGCGCGGCTGACGGTGTCGGTGATGAGGCTCATGGGGGGTGTTGTCCTTCGGTTGGATCACGTTGCGGGGCAAATACTGACCCCGGTGGTGCAACGCGAATCCAGCCCGCCTATTCCATGCAGGCGCATATAGATCGCCTGGCCTATGCCTCGGTGAGGCTCTCGCGCACCGCGCGGCGCAGGACCTTGCCGAGCAGGGAACGTGGAAGGTCGTCGACGGCGACGACGCGCTTCGGGACCTTGTAGGCGGAGAGGCGGGTGCGGCAGTGGTCCCGCAGAGCCTCGACGCCCAGGACGGCGCCCGCCGCAAGCACGACCGCGGCCACGACATCCTCGCCGCCGTTCGGGCTGGGCAGCCCGACGACTGCGGCATCGTCGACGTCCGGGTGGGAGAGCAGCGCAGCCTCGACCTCCGACGGGGCCACGTTGAAGCCACCGGTGATGATGAGTTCCTTGATCCGGTCGACGATGGTGACGAAGCCGTCCGGGCTGACGCTGACGATGTCACCCGTGCGCAGCCAGCCGCCCGGGAGCAGCGTCTCGGCCGTCTCCTCCGGCCGGTTCCAGTAGCCGGAGAACACCTGCGGGCCACGGATGAGCAGCTCGCCCTCCTCGTCGAAGCCGCGCTCCACCGATGGGTCGTCCGGATCGATCACCCGGATCTCGGTGCTGGGGAACGGCACACCCACCGTGCCGGGCCGCCTGCTCGGGCCGACCGGGTTACCGAGCGCGACCGGGGAGGTTTCGGTCATCCCGTAACCCTCCACCAGCAGGCCGCCGGTGGCCGCTTCCCACCGTTCGACCGTGGCGACCGGCAGGCTCATCGCACCCGAAATGGAGAAGCGGATGCTGCGCAGGCTCACCTTCCGGGTGGCGGCCGCCGTGACCAGCCGGTCGTAGATCGGCGGGACGGCAGGCAGGAACGTCGGTGGCGTGCGGCGTGCGGCATCCAGCACCAGGCCCTCATCGAACTTGGGAAACAGCACGAGCCGGGCGCCCGTGCTCATCGCGAAGGTCAGGCACAGGGTCAGCCCGTAGGCGTGGAACATCGGCAGCACGGCGTAAACGACCTCGTCGCCCTTGGCCAGCCCGGGCACCCACGCCTCACCCTGCAGGGCATTCGTGCGCAGGTTGAGGTGGGTGAGGATGGCTCCCTTGGGTGACCCGGTGGTGCCGCTCGTGTACTGGAGCACGGCGACGTCGTCGGCGAGGGGTCGTGGATGCGCGGGGCGCAGCCGGCGGGAGGTCACGAGGGAGTCCCACTCGCGGGCGCCGCCGTGCAGCCGTCCGGCGGTCAACGCCGCTCGGGCGGTGCGTGCTTTCGAAATCG
The DNA here is from genome assembly GCA_039924805.1 of Cryobacterium sp. Lineage (GTDB taxonomy): Bacteria > Actinomycetota > Actinomycetes > Actinomycetales > Microbacteriaceae > Cryobacterium. The sequence continues at coordinate 11,220 of JBDTAA010000117.1, read as the reverse complement.
GCAGCGTGAGGGCGAGGCGCTTGCCGAACGGCATCGCCCGGGTGAGGTCGACGGCGATGACGGTTTTCACGGCCATGTCCTTCGGGAAGTCGCGCACGGTCGCGTAGACCTTGTCCCAGACGATCGCGACCTCGGCGCCGTGGTCCTCGAACTGGTGGCGGAGCTCACGCTCGGTGTAGAGCGGGTTGTGCTCGACCGCGATCGCACCGAGGCGCAGGATGGCGTAGAACGCGACCACGTGCTGGGGGCAGTTGGGCAGAACGAGCGCCACCCGGTCGCCGGCCTTCACGCCGAGTCGGCGCAGCCCGTTGGCGACCCGGGCTATCTCTTCGCCGAGGCGCTGGTAGCCGGTGGTGGCCCCGAAGAAGTCGAGGGCGACGCGGTCGCCGAACCGGGAGGCCGAGTCCTCGATCATGTCGACGAGGGTCTGGGTCCCCAGCTCGACCGCGGTCGGCACGCCAGGCGCGTAGGCGCTCAGCCACGGCTTGGCGTCGAAGACGCTCATCGGACTGCGAGCTCCCGTGTGAGCGCCGCCACGAACGCGTCGATATCCTCTTCACGGGTGTCGAAGCCGCACATCCAGCGCACCTCGCCGGTCGCCTCGTCCCAGTCGTAGAAACGGAACGACTCGCGCAGTCGATCGCCGACGCCGGCCGGAATCGACGCGAAGATCGAGTTCGCCTGCGTTCGCTGGCTGAACGAGACCCCGGTGATCGACCCAGAGGCGATCCCGCGCTCCAGCGCGAGCCGCATCCGTGCCGCCATGGCGTTGGCGTGACTCGCGTTACGCAGCCACAGATCCCCGGTCAGCAGGGCGATGAACTGGGCCGAGATGAAACGCATCTTGGAGGAGAGCTGCATGTTCAGCTTGCGCAGGTAGATGAGCCCGTCTGAGGCGTCCGGGTTGAGGACGACAACGCATTCGCCGTACATCATGCCGTTCTTCGTGCCGCCGAAGCTGAGCACGTCGACCCCGGCGTCGCGGGTGAACGCGCGGAACGGTACGCCGAGGGATGCCGCGGCGTTGGAGATGCGGGCGCCGTCCATGTGCAGCTTCATACCGTTGGCGTGCGCGTAGTCGGCGATCGCCCGCACCTCGTCCACCGTGTACACGGTGCCGAGTTCGGTTGACTGCGTGATCGAGACCACGAGCGGCTGCGCGCGGTGCTCGTCGCCCCAGCCCCATGCCTCCTGGGCGATGAGCTCGGGGGTGAGCTTGCCGTCTGGGGTGGTGATCGGGAGCAGCTTGATGCCGGCGACCTTCTCGGGCGCTCCGCCTTCATCCGAGTGGATGTGCGCGGTGGCGGTGCAGATCACGGCGCCCCAGCGCGGCAGCATCGACTGCAGTCCGATGACGTTCGCGCCCGTGCCGTTGAAAACGGGGAACGCCTGGGTGCCCTCGCCGAAGTGCTCGGCGAAGACCTCCTGCAGCCGCGCGGTGTAGACATCCTCGCCGTAGGCGATCTGGTGGGCGCCGTTGGCGGTCACGATCGCCTCGAGGATCTCGGGGTGCACGCCCGAGTAGTTGTCGGAGGCGAAACCGCGGGAGTTGAGGTCATGGAGTTGAGTCACCCCTCCATCCTCTCGCATCCCGCCACGCCGATTTCCTGCGTCCCCCGCCGAATTCGACGGAGATTCCACCCGTTCCCGGGCTCCGGCGGTCGGATTGGGTCCGATCTGCCGAAATCTCCGTCGAATTCGCTCGTGCCGGTAGGCGACGGACGTTCCGCGGCTGCGCTTAGGCGGTGAGCGGGATGCGGGTGTTATTCACGGATGCCGCCGACGCGTCCCACAGGCCGACGACGGCGCCGGCGAGCTCGCTCTCGAGCCCCTCCAGGGCGCGCACGACGAAGATCACGGCCGCGGCTCCGGCGTCGAGTTTGGCGAAGCCCTGGCCGACCGCACGGGTCCACGTTTCGGCCGCCGCCTTCACCGTTGCGTAGTTCGCGCCGCCCGGGGCCGGCCTGTCGACCGAGACGGACGACACGATGGCGAGGCGCCCCGCGGGAGAGGCCAGCAGATCTTCGTTGAAGGCTCGGGTCGTGTTGCGCAGCGTTGTGACGACGTGGCCGTGCAGGAAGTCCCAGTCCTCGTCGGTCTGTCCGGCGAGGCCGCCGCCGCCGCGCCATCCGCCGACCAGGTGGATCAGCCCGTCGATCGGGCCGAAACCGCCATCGAACTGCTCGGTCCGCAGCTGATCGGCCAGGGCCGTGACGGCCGCAAAATCGGTGAGGTCGCAGACGCGGGTGAGAAGCCCGGGAACCTGCTCCCGCAGCGCCTGGAGCCGGTCGGCGTTCGAGCCGATGCCGATGACCCGGGCGCCGGCCGCCGACAGTTCGGCCGCCACGGCGAGCCCGGCCGCGCTGGTCGCACCGGCGATGAGCACGGTGCGACCAGCGAGCCGCAGTGGGCTATCAGCCATTCGCGGTGATTCCGACGGTCGACGCGATGACCGGCTTCATCTTCTTGTCCAGCGCCTCGAAGAACATGGACAACGGGAATTCGTCGTCCATCACCATGTCGGTGTAGCCCTTCGGCGGACCTGCGAGGACGTCGAGTGGAAGGCCGCGAGCCCAGGCCGAGGCCGGGTTCGGCGTGAGCGTCTTCGAGATCATCTCGTAGGCGGCCAGCCAGTGCGCCTTCTTCGGGCGGTCGATCGATTTCCAATAGAGGTCGTCGATCTGCGCGCCGAGCGCGATGACGACATCCGGCACCGCGTCCCAGTCGAAGGTGAGCCTGGTGTCGGTCCAGTGCAGCACGTGGTGCTGGTGCATCCACGCGAACAGCAGCTGTCCGCCCAGGCCGTCGTAGTTGCGCACCCTGCTGCCGGTGATCGAGAACCGGAAGATCCGGTCGAAGATCACGGCGTACTGCACGAGTTTCGCGTGCTTGCGCGCCTCCGGGCTGGCCTTCTCGTCGCGTTCGATCTTGACCGACTCGCGGAACGCGGTCAGGTCGCAGCGCAGCTCTTCCAGGGAGTAGAGGAAGAACGGCATTCGCTGCTTGATCATGAACGGGTCGAAGGGCAGGTCGCCGCGCATGTGCGTGCGGTCGTGGATGAGGTCCCACATCACGAACGTTTCCTCGGTGAGGTGCTGGTCGTCGAGCAGGGCCGCCGCGTCTTCCGGCAGTTCGAGGCGGGTGATCTCGGACGCCGCCTGCACGACGCGCCGGTACCGTGCGGCTTCACGGTCCTGGAAGATCGCCCCCCAGGTGAACGTGGGGATCTCGCGCATGGCCACGGTCTCGGGGAACAGCACCGCGGAGTTGGTGTCGTAGCCGGGCGTGAAGTCGAGGAAGCGAATGGGCACGAACAGTCCGTTCGTGTACTCCTCTTCCAGCTCGGCGATGAACTGCGGCCAGATGACGGCGATCAGTACGGCTTCGACCAGCCGGTTCGAGCTGCCGTTCTGCGTGTACATCGGGAAGACCACGAGGTGGCGCAGCCCGTCGACCCGGTTCTGCTGCGGCTGGAAGGCCATCAGCGCGTCGAAGAAATCGGGCACGCCGAAGTCCTCCCGGACCCAGCGGTCGAAGTCGTCCACGAGCGCCGACAGGTAGGCGGCATCGTGCGGGAACAGCGGCGCGAGTTCGGCGACGGCGGCGGTGATCACGGCCACCTGGGCCGCGGCATCCGTGTGCGCTGCGGCCTCGGTGATCGATCCGTCCTGCGCCTGCACGGCCTGCAGGGCGGTCGCTGCGGTTTTGAGGCGAAGCCACGCGGGGTGGGTGGCGACGTCCTCGAGAACCTCGGGCTCACCGACCAGTGCTTGTGCAACATAATTCGACATGGGAACCTCCCGTCCTCTTAAACGGCCGCGGTCGCGGCAGTGGCTTTACTGCTGACTACAGTGGCGCCGTTTCGGCGCCACAATCCAGAGTATCGGGACGCGACCGGAGTTTCTTGCGGCTTCTCGCAAGAAAACGCCGGGTTGGAGTGCCGGAATGACGGATTTCGCGCATCCTGCGGCGTCGGAGCGGGTCGCTCAGACGAAGATGAGAACGATGCCGACCACGGCGGACACGACTCCGACGGCCAGAAGGATGAGGCCGGTCAGGCGCAGGGCCTTTCCATCGTGGTCGGGCGCGTGGGTGCGGCACTGCGCCGGCGACCTGTGCCGAAACCAGACCGGTACGTCGACGCCCGGTTCGAGCCGCTCGGTTTCTTCCGTCGTCGCCGGCGACTCGTGCACGTCGCCGGTGCGATCGAACCACCGGATGACGGTGTCCGGACCGGCGCTGGCGATCACGCCCTCCGTGCGCACCCAGCGACCGCGGATGTTCCGCGCGGCCAGGCCGGCGAGATACAGGCCGCCGCCGCCGAGAAGCCCGATGAGAGTCAGAATTTCGCTGAGCAGACCCGCAATTGCGTGTGTGTCAACTCCGAGTGCCCTCTCGTCCGGCATCCGCCCGCCGGTACGCCCCTGGGCCAATAATACTGTGCGACCTGACCGGCCCGCGAGTGAAAGCGCGGGTGCGCCCTGGGGTGATATCGTCGCCCCACAGTATCGGCGAGAGTGGATCAATGACCTTCGAGCAGTTCGTTTCGACGCTGGTGCAGGTCGTCGAGGGTGTCGGCGCGGGGATCATGGTGCTCGGCGGCACGGCGGCCTTCATCGCCGCCGTGCCGATGGCCCTGCATGCCGACACCAGGGCCGGCGCCTACCGGCGCCTGCGCCGCAACCTCGGTCGGGCCATCCTCCTCGGACTCGAAGTGCTGATCGTGGCCGACATCATCCGCACCATCCTGGTTACCTCGACGGTGGAGAGCGTGTTGGTACTCGCGGCCATCGTGCTCGTCCGGATCCTCCTGAGCTTCTCACTCGAGGTGGAAATGGACGGCGTTTGGCCGTGGGCCCGCTGGCGCCTGGCCTCAGGCCCCGCTGCGCCGAGCACGCAGCCGCCAGAGTGACGTGATCTCTGCCGCGCGGGCGGCGTGCAACGGGTCGCTGGCGTCGGACGCTCGGCGGTGCGTGGGCCGGGTGTCGAGGCGGTCAACGACCTCGAGCCCGCCGGCCTCGATGAGATCGAGCAATTCTTCGCGGGATCGGAGGCCGAGCAGCTCCGCGATGTCGGAGATGATCAGCCAGCCCTCGCCGCCCGGTTCCAGGTGGTCGGCGAGGCCGGCCAGGAAGCCGCGCAGCATCCGGCTGTCCGGGTCGTAGACCGCGAAGTCGGTCGAGGTGGTGGCGGCAGCAGGGATCCACGGCGGGTTGCACACGACCAGCGCGGCGCGTCCCGGGGGGAACAGGTCGGCCCGGACAATCTCAACCTGGCCGATCAGGCCGAGCCGTTGGATGTTCTCCCTGGCACAGGCCAGCGCCCGGGGGTCCTGGTCGGTGCCGACGACGTGCGTGACGCCGCGCCTGGCCAGGATGGCGGCGAGCACGCCGGTGCCGACGCCGATGTCGTAGGCGAGGCCGCCGGCGGGAAGCGGGGCGGACTGCACCAGCTCGAGGTACTCGCCTCGGATGGGCGAGAACACCCCGTAGTGCGGGTGGATGCGGCCGCCGAGCGCCGGCACGGGAACGCCCTTTGTGCGCCATTCATGCGCGCCGATCACGCCGATCAGCTCGCGCAGGGAGGTCACGGACGGCCCGTCGGCAGGCCCATACGTTTCGGTACAGGCGCCCCGCACGTCCGGCGATCGCCGCAGCGGGACCGTGTAGTCGGCCTCGAGTGGCACGAGTACCAGGTTAAGCAGCTGCGCGCGGGTGAGCGCCTCGCTCCGCGATCGGCGGAACGCGGCGGTGAGGTTTGCATCGGTCGGGCGCCGGCCGCGGTCGACCCGCCGGGCGAGGGCCTGCAGCAGCTGGCGGGCGCCCAGGAAATCTCCGTGCCACAGAATTCCTGCGCCGGATTTCGCCAGTCGGTAGGCCGCGTCCGCGGTCAGCTTGTCGTCGGCTATGACGACTCGCCGGGGCTGCGCCCAGCCGCTCTCGGAGCGCCAGAGCGCGGAGCGTTGCTCTCCCGCCTCTTCCCAGTGGATCTCGGTCACCGGACGGGTACGCCCGCCCGGAGCGGACAGCGCGCCGTGTGTCTGCTCGCTGGCGTTTGGCATGGCATTCCCCTTCGGGCCAGCTCACTCGGTGAGCTCGGCCATCGTCCTGAGTATCGCAGTCGAGGCTGAGGGAGTGGTCGCGATCGTTCTCGAAAACGACGGACTTTTCCCCGCGGAGTCGGCTTTTTGTGCGGATCTCGCGTCGGAGGCCCATATCTCCGTCGTTTTCGTGGGCACTCGCTCGTCTAGGACAGGGCCGGCATGACCTCGCGTTCGAAGAGCTCGATCCCGGTGCGGTCGTACGCCGCCTCGGGGAAGTAGTGGATGGAGTAGCCGAGGCCGCGCGCCTTCATGGCGGTCAGGCGCTCCACGATCTGCTCCGGCGTGCCGACGCCCTGCGCCGTGCCGCTGCGGTACTCGGCCATGAAGCCCTCGGCCCCGGCGCCGCCCAGGTAGGGCGTCACGCGAGCCTCGATGGCGTCGAGGCGCTCGGCCACCTCGGCCTCGGTCCGGCCGATGACCGTGTTGTAGTTCGCCGAGCACCCGGTAGTGCTCGCCGTCGAGTGTGGCCGTGCCCGTCGTCCAGGCCTGGCGCATGATCCGGATGCCCTCGTCGAGGCGTGCGAGGCGCTCGCCGGCCCGGGGGAAGCCGTAGCCGTAAGCGCGCCACTCGTGCTCGTACCAGCCGGCGCCGATGCCCATCTCGACGCGGCCGCCGGAAATGATGTCGATCGTAGACGCGACCTTGGCCAGGTAGGCCGGGTTGCGGTAGCTCATGCAGGTGCACATCTGGCCGAGACGAATTCGGGTCGTCGTCGCGGCGAAGGCAGACATGAGGGTCCACGCCTCGTGGGTGGCCTCGTCGCTGGGCACCGGAACGGTGTGGAAGTGGTCGTAGACCCAGATCGACTCCCAGTCGCCCGTGTCGGCGTGCGTCGCCAGGCCGCTCATCGCCGTCCACTGCTCCGCGGGGTCGAACCCTACGAGGTCGTGTCGCCAGCCCTGGGGTACAAAGAGTCCGAATCGCATCCACTGAGCCTAGGTCGCGGGCGCCGTGGACTGGTTGCGCGCTACGTTTTGCTCGTCTTCCTCGGCGTGATCAGCGGGGCCGCCCGCTTGTCTTCGTTCTCGCCGCCATGGCATGGCGCGGCTGGATCTCTTGCGATGATGGACCCATGAGTCGAACCGTTTCCGGAGCCCGCGTCCTGATCACCGGAGCCGCCATGGGCATGGGCCGCCTGTACGCCGAACGCGCGGTCGCCGAGGGGGCGAGATCCGTGATCCTCTGGGATCGGGATGCCGCCGCGCTCACCGGAACAGCGGCCGTCCTGGCCGAGCGTGCGGGCGAGGGCACCCAGATCGCCACCTACGTCGTTGACATCGCCGACCTGGGCGCGATCGCCCAGACCGCCCAGCGAGTGCGCACCGAGGTTGGCGACCCCGACATCGTGATCAACAACGCCGGCATCGTTCGCGGCTCCTACTTCTGGGAGCACGACAACGGCGACGACACCCGCCAGACCATGCAGATCAACGCGCTCGCGCCGATGTACATCGCACGCGAGTTTCTGCCGGGGATGATGGCGCTGTCGAGCCGGGAGGCGCGGATCGTGAATATCGCCTCGGCGGCAGGGATGCTCTCGAACCCGAAGATGAGCGTGTACGCCGCGTCGAAGGCCGCGCTCATCGGCTGGAGCGACTCGCTGCGCCTCGAGCTGGTGCAACAGGGCTTCGGCCACGTGAAGGTGACGACCGTCTCGCCGAGCTACATCTCGACCGGGATGTTCGAGGGGGCGCGCGGACCGCTGCTCACCCCGCTGATGACCCCCGAGTACGTCGTCGAGCGGGTCTGGAAGTCGATGCTCGCCGGCAAGCCCATGCTGACGATGCCGTGGACGGTGGGACTGTCGCAGGTGCTCAAGGGCGTTCTGCCGCTCCCCGTCTGGGACGCGGTGGCCGGCCGGGTCTTCGGCGTTTACGGCTCGATGGACAAGTGGGTCGGGCGCCGCTAGAGCCCGGGCGCGGCCAGGGCCCGCCGCTCCCGGGGGCGAGCGTGGCGGGCGAGCCGCTCGGTGAGGCCGAGCCGCACCGTCGGCCACTCGCTCGCGATGATCGAGAAGACGACGGTGTCGCGCAGGGTGCCGTCCTGCCCGATCTGGTGGTTGTGCAGCACCCCATCCTGCCTGGCTCCGAGGGCCGCGATCGCGGCCCGGGACTGCTGGTTGTGCCAGTGCGTCCGGAACTCGACGGCGACGCAGTCGAGCCTCTCGAACGCGTGCCGGAGCAGCAGCAGCTTCGCTTCGGCATTGATGCCCGTGCGCTGGGCGCTGGGGGCCAGCCAGGTGGAGCCAATTTCGACGTGGCGGTGCTCCGGGGCGATGTTCATGAAGGTGGTCATCCCGACGACGACACCGCGGGCGTTGTCGCGGATCGCCCACGGGAGCATCTGCCCGGCCGCGAAGAGGGCCAGCCGTCGCGCAACCTCGGCCGACATTCCGTCGGGAGAGGGGATGCTCGTGTACCAGGCGCGCCACAACCCGCCCTCGCCGGCCGCGACCGTCAGCTCGTTGACATGATCGGCCGACAGGGGCTCCAGGGTGGTTAGCGTTCCCACGAGTGCCGGCAAGGTCGTGAAGTCCATGCCAATAACGTAGCTCCTGGGCTCACCGCAAAACGCGCCGTGAGGGGTGCTACCGTTTTGTCATGAGCGCACATGCCTCGTCGATCCCCGTGCTCGACCTCAGTACCGCGCGAGGCGCGGACGGCTCCTTCACGCGGGACTTCATCGACAACCTCCGCGACGCCGCGCACCGCGTCGGTTTCTTCCAGCTCACCGGCTTCGGCGCCGCAGAGGGCCAGGCCGAGGGGGTCCTCGACATTGCCCGGCGCTTCTTCGCGCTCCCGCTGGAGGATCGGCTCGCGCTCGACAACCGCAATTCGCCGCACTTCAGGGGTTACACGCGGATGGGCCATGAAATCACGGCCGGCCGTCCGGATGCCCGCGAGCAGCTCGATGTCTCGGCCGACCGCGAACCGGTGGTGGGCTACCCGGCGAGCGAGCCGTACTGGCTCCTGCAGGGCCCGAACCTCTGGCCGGAGGTCTCCCTGCCCGAGCTGCAGAGGACAGTCCTGGCCTGGACCGACCTGATGAGCGACGTCGGGCAGGAGCTGCTGCGGGCAATCTCGATCGCCCTGGAGCTGCCGGAGGACTACTGCGACGAGCCCTTCCGCGACACGCCGGCCTGGATGGCCAAGCTGATCCACTATGTCGGCGGCGTGGTCGAAGCGGCCGGCGACCAGGGCGTCGGATCGCACGCCGACTACGGTTTCGTCACCCTGCTGCTGCAGGATCAGATCGGCGGCCTCGAGGTGAAGCCGCCGGGCACCGACACCTGGGTGCCGGTGGAACCCCTGCAGGGAGCCCTTGTGGTCAACCTCGGGGAGATGCTGGAGGTGGCCACCGACGGATACCTCGCGGCCACGATTCACCGCGTGCGTACCCCGCCACCCGGGGTCGACCGGTACGCCGTGCCGTTCTTCTGGTCTCCGCGGCTCGACGCCGTGATCAAGCCCATCCGGCTGTCACCCGCGCTCGCGGCAGCGGCCAGGGGTGTCTCGGACGACCCGGACAACCCGATGCTCTCCTCCTACGGCGCCAACGTGCTCAAGGGCTGGCTGCGCGCCCACCCCGAGGTCGCCAGGCTGCACCACCCCGAGTTGCTGGGCTAGCTGCCTGGGCGCTGCACGGGCCCTGCTCAGGCGTTCTGCCAGAGCCCCATCAGGTTGCCCTCGCTGTCGGTGAAGTAGGCCACGAAGCCCATGTCGCCGGCCGCTTCCCTGGGCAGCACGATGGTTCCGCCCAGACCCTTGACCTTCTCGAGTGCCTGGTCGAGGTCGGCCACATCGATCGTGACGATCGGAGTCGGCCTCGGTGCGTCCCGCTTGAACACGCCCCCGTTGATCGAGCCGGCCTCCAGCGGCATTCCCTGCTCGTCCGACGGTGTCGACAGCAACATCACATAATCCATCTCGGGCACTGGGTTGATGTCCCAGCCGAAAGCCGCGCGGTAGAACTCCGCCGCCCGTTCCACGTCATCCGCCGGCACCTCGAAGTGCACAACCCGTCCGCTCATGGTGACCACCTGATTCCCTCGTTCGGCGCGGAAAGCCCGCGCTCGCAGCCGAGAGTAGTCCGAAAGCGGAACATCGTCAGGGGGGCAAGGCCCCGACCGATCGGGTCAGCCGGCGGACGGCTCGTCGGTGCCCGTGCGCATGCGCAGGATCGTTTCCCACCCGGCGACGCAGGCCAGCACGGCCACGCTCATCGCCGCGAGCACGAGCGGCGATAGCTGAAACGACAGGCCGAACAGCACGACAAGCGCGGCGACGCCGGCCAGATGAGAGGTGAGCAGCTCCCGGGCGACGACCCAGCGGAACAGCACGAGCCCCACGAGGTAGAGAACCGGGCCACCGACGACCGTGACGGCCGTGGCCGGGCTCATGGCGGCATCCGGATGCTTCAGGATCTCCTTATCGGCGACGGAGCTCAGCACGATCCCGGCGATGATGATCGCGTGCACGTACGTGTACGCGAGGCGGGCGATTCGGCCGGGGGCGGCAGAAGACGCGATGGCCTTGGCTCCCACGCGCTCGCCGTGGTCGAAGTAGAGCCACCACATGGTCACGGCGCTGACGAAGGCAACGAGCAGGCCGAGCATGCCGTCAACGGAGATGGACTGGTCGACGAACGCGAACCCGGTGACCAGGAACGACTCCCCGAGAGCGATGATCACGAACAGGGAGCTGCGCTCGGCGATGTGGGGGCCGGAGATGTCCCAGTCGTCGGCGGTGGCCTTGCCCATACCGGGCACGCCGAAACCGAGGCCGGCGGAGAGATATTCGATGGCCAACGCGAGGGACCAGAGCGGCAGCCGGAACTCGAGCGGGAGAACGGCGCCGAGAATCCAGAGGACCCCGGCGACCGTGAGCCAGACGAGAATCCGCAGGTGCGTGCGGTACAGCGCCCGGTCGTGCCGGGCGAGCGCGAGCAGCATGAACGCGGTGCGTCCGAGCTGCAGGGCCACGTAGGAGGCCGCGAAGACCAGTCCCCGGTCGCCGAACGATTCGTAGATAGACGTGCTCAGCACCAGCCCGAGGAGCGAGAGCACGATAATCGCGCCACGCACCGGCAGTCGCACGGGGTCGAGCCAGTTGGTCGC
>JBDTAA010000116.1:0-33773 GCA_039924805.1 Cryobacterium sp. | reverse complement strand
CGTGATCGAGACGCTCAAGGGGCATCCGCTGTTCGCGCACATGACGCTCACCCGCTCAGAGCGAAGCGCGATCGCCGCCCTGGTGACCGAGATGCTCGAGGGCAACGCCCCCACCTAGCGCCGACCTTGACCGTTCCGGTCGAGTTTGCCCGGCGGAACAGGGCAACTCGACCGGAACAGCCAATCTCGACGAGGTGTCTGCTAGGTCGCCTGCGGTGGGCGGGTCATGCTCAGCACGTCGAGTGCGACGTCAAGCTGCTCGAGCGTGACCTCACCGCGCTCCACGAAGCCGAGGGCGATAACGGATTCGCGCACGGTGAGGGCCTCGGCTACCGCGTGCTTGGCAACCTTCGCGGCCGCCTCGTAGCCGATCACGCGGTTCAGCGGCGTGACGATCGCCGGGGAGGACTCCGCGAGCGCGCGTGCACGCTCGAGGTTGGCCTGCAGGCCGTCAACGGTCTTGTCTGCGAGCACGCGGCTCGCGTTCGAGAGCAGACGGATCGACTCGAGCAGCGCCGTTCCCATCACCGGGATGGCGGTGTTGAGTTCGAACGCGCCGGACGCGCCCGACCAGGCGATCGTCGCATCGTTGCCGATGACCCGCGAGCAGACCATGAGCACGGCCTCGGGGATGACCGGGTTGACCTTGCCCGGCATGATCGAGGAGCCCGGCTGCAGGTCGGGGATGTGTAGTTCTCCGATGCCGGCGTTTGGACCGGAGCCCATCCAGCGCAGGTCGTTGCAGATCTTGGTGAGGCTGACGGCGATCGTGCGCAGCGCGCCGGATGCGTCGACGAGGCCGTCACGGTTCGCCTGCGCCTCGAAGTGGTCGCGCGCCTCGGTGATCGGCAGTTCGGTTTCTTCGCAGAGCAGCTCGATCACGAGCTGTGGGAAGCCGGCAGGCGTGTTGATGCCGGTGCCGACGGCGGTTCCGCCGAGGGGAACCTCGGCGACGCGGGGGAGCGCCGACTGCACGCGCTCGATGCCGAGTCGCATCTGGCGGGCGTAGCCGCCGAACTCCTGTCCAAGGGTGACCGGGGTGGCGTCCATCAGGTGGGTACGGCCGGCCTTGACGGCGCCGGCCCAGAGAACGGCCTTCTCCTCGAGGGCCACGGCGAGGTGGTCGAGGGCAGGGATGAGATCGTCAATGAGCGCGCTCGTGACGGCGATGTGTACCGAGGTGGGGAACACGTCGTTCGACGACTGGGACGCGTTGACGTGGTCGTTGGGGTGCACCGCACTGCCGAGAGTGCGGGTGGCGAGGGTCGCGAGAACCTCGTTCATGTTCATGTTCGAGGAGGTTCCGCTGCCGGTCTGGTAGACGTCGATGGGGAACTCGCCGTCGTAGCGGCCTGTGATGACCTCGTCGGCGGCCCGGGATATTGCGGTGGCAATGGCACCATCGAGCACACCGAGGCGAGCGTTGGCGAGGGCAGCCGACTTCTTGATCCGGGCGAGGGCCGCGATCTGCGCCGACTCGAGCACGGAGCCGGAGATCGGGAAGTTCTCGACGGCCCGCTGCGTCTGGGCGCCGTAGAGCGCATCCATAGGCACGCGCACCTCGCCCATCGTGTCGTGCTCGATCCGGTATCCGGTGTCTGCTGAGTTGTCCACCACTGTGTGTGTTCCCTTTCGGTTCTGTGCGTGCTGAGTCCGTGCGTGCTAAATCTGTGTGTGCTGCAGTTGCGTGCGGTAGCGCGTTAGACGACGCCCACGACGATGTCGAGGTCAGCTCGTCCTTCGAGGAGGCTGTAGTTCGCTCCGACTATCGCCAATGTACCGTCTGCTACGGCGGCGCTGATCATCTCGGAGCGTTCGAGCAATTCGGCGACCGTGTCCCTGAGATGCTCCCGGCCGACGGCAGGCTCGTCGATGGCGCCCAGGTCGATGGGCGCGTCATCGGCGACACCGCTCACCCGGCGAACGGCGGGAACGATCTTCTCGATGATCGATGCGATGTGAACGGGCAGCGGACTGGCATCCTGTGCCTGCGACTCGATCGCCGCACGCACAGCCCCGCAGCGGTCATGGCCGAGCACGAGGATGAGCGGCACGTGCAGGATTGCGACGGCGTATTCGAGCGAGCCGAGCACCGAGCCGGAGATCACCTGTCCGGCGTTGCGGACAACGAACAGGTCGCCAAGTCCCTTGTCGAAGATGATCTCGGCGGCCAGACGGGAATCGCTGCAGCCGAACAGGGCCGCGACCGGGGTCTGGGTGAACGCGAGTTCGGCGCGGCGGTCGACGTCCTGGCGCGGATGGCTCGGCTCGCCGTTGACGAATCGTTCGTTGCCCCGACGCAGCTCGCTCCAGACCTTCGCGGGCGTCAGCGGTTGGGCGCGTTGCGGTCGTGTCATTCCAAGCCTCCGACGTTCTGGGTGATCGGCCCGGCGAGTTCGCCGGCCAGCGCCTCGAATTCCGCCTCGGTGGCCGTGCCGATGAGCAGGTAGGTGCTCGCGCCGGCGGTCGTCACGAGCGCAGTGTCGAAGTTGCCTCGGTCGCCCTCGGGCGCGGCGTTGCGGTAGACATCCCAGCGGACGCCGTCGATCGCGAGCGTGTCCGAGGCCGCGGCGCCCTGCAGCTGCTGGCTCACCCAGCTGGGGTTCGCGTCGATGCCCTGGGTCAGTCCGATGAATTGGTTGCCGGGGGTGAGGAGCCCGATGTAGAGGGAGGCGACCTTGTCACCGCCCCCGGAGCGCCACTCGGCGGCGTTTGCCCGCCAGCCGGCCGGCAACGTGGGGCTCACGAGCGGCTCGTTGACGCTCGACTGAACCTGGCTGACGACTGTGCGGTAGTCGACCGAGCGATCGATGGGGGTGTCGCTGCGCGGCACGATCAGCACCAGGACCAGCACGGTGGCGAGGGTGGCCAGCAGCGACAGCACCAGGTTGTTGACGGTCTTGCGGGATCGGTAGGTGCGCGAGTTTTCGGCCAGCCGGGCGGCCGTCTCCTCGGGCGTCTCCGGGCGGCCCAGTTCCGCGACGATCCGGGGTGGGCGTTTGGCGGCGCTCATCACTCGGATGCTGCGGCGACCTGGCCGGCGCGGGCGGCATCCAGCCGAGCCTTCGCACCGATCAGCCATTCCTCGCAGCGGCGAGCGAGGGCCTCCCCACGCTCCCAGAGGGCCAGGGACTCCTCGAGCGTCGCCGATCCCTGTTCGAGGTCGTTGACAACCCGGATGAGTTCGTCGCGCGCCTGCTCATAGCTGAGGGCGCTGATATCGTCTGCGAGCTGGGTCATGACATCCATTCTATTTCGACACGGCATTCACGATTCCGCGGGCGAGGGTGATGTGCAGCTCCGTGCCGCCGGGCGCCTGCTCCGGGGCGAACACGACGCGGTCATCGGGCAGCTGCACGATGGCGTATCCGCGGTCGAGGGTTCCCTGCGGGGAGAGCGCGCGAAGCTGCGAGCGCAGATCGACGATGGCGGCGGTCGCGCGCTCGACGACCCGGCCGGCGAGCTCGGTGCCCCTGGCGACGTAACGCGTGAGGTCTTCGCTCCTGGCGTCGATGATCCAGGTCGCCGAGGCCAGCGCCGGGCGGGAGCGGAGCTGGCCGATCCGGTCGACCTCGGTGGAGAGAATGCCGGTGAGGCGCGTGCTGAGGCGGGCGCGGGCCTGCTGCACCCGGTTCAGTTCCTCTGCGACGTCGGGGACTACGCGTTTGGCCGCATCCGTCGGGGTGGACGCGCGAAGGTCGGAGACATCGTCGAGCAGCGGCCGGTCTGCCTCATGGCCGACCGCGCTGACGAGGGGGGTCCCGCAGGCGGCCGCGGCACGGATGAGGGACTCGTCGCTGAAGCCGAGCAGGTTCTGGAAGTCGCCGCCGCCGCGCGCGACGATGATCACGTCGACCTCCGGATCGGCGTCGAGCCGCCTGATTGCAGCGGTCACCTCGGAGACCATGCGGTCGCCCTGCACGGCCGCGTGCGCGACCCGGAAGTTGACAGCGGGCCAGCGCAGCTGGGCATTGCGGATGACGTCTTTCTCGGCGTCCGAGTCCTTGCCGGTAACCAGGCCGATGCAATGCGGCAGGAACGGGAGTCTCTTCTTGCGCGACTGGTCGAAGAGCCCCTCGCCGGCGAGCTGCTTGCGTAGCCGCTCGAGACGCTCGAGCATGTCGCCGAGGCCGACGTGGCGCAGCTCGAACACCTGCATCATCAGCGTGCCGCCCTTGACCCAGTAGTTGGGTTTGACGAGGGCAATGACGCGGTCGCCCTGTTTGAAGTCGTTGGTCAGTTTCGCCCGCACCGACGACCACACTGTGAAGCCGACCGTTGCGTCCTCTTTCAGGTCTTTCAGTTTGCCGTAGACGTTGCCGCCGCTCTGGCCCCACTGGGTGATCTCGCCCTCCACCCAAACGGTGCCGAGGCGGTCGATGTAGTCGCGAATCTTGCCGGCCAACAGCGCAACGGGCCATGGGGTCTCGACGGTGGTCGGGCCACTGGTCATTGCTGGTCTCCTCCCACGGAACCCGTTCAGGCGTGCTCGCCTAGACTGGAACCGTGACCATCAGTACGAATTCGCCCGTGATCGGCCTCGGCATGCCTCGGATACTGAGTGCGCCGGGCAGGCTCAAGGATACCCCGGTGAACGGACCCAAGCGGGTGCTCCTGGCCGCCCCGCGCGGTTACTGCGCCGGCGTCGACCGGGCAGTCATCGCCGTGGAGAAGGCCCTGGAGCACTATGGCGCGCCGGTCTACGTACGCAAGCAGATCGTGCACAACACCCACGTCGTCGCCGAACTCGAGCACAAGGGCGCCATCTTCGTCGACGAGGTCGACGAAGTGCCGACGGGCTCGCACATCGTCTTCAGCGCTCACGGCGTCTCGCCGGCCGTCGTGAACGCCGCCGCCGCTCGCGGCCTTCAGGCGATCGACGCCACCTGCCCGCTCGTCACCAAGGTGCACCGCGAGGCCGTGCGCTTCGCCCGCGACGACTTCGAGATCCTGCTCATCGGCCACGAGGGCCACGAAGAGGTCGAGGGCACCGCGGGGGAGGCACCGGAGCACACGACACTCGTCGGCAGCCCCGATGAGGCCGACACCGTCGAGGTGCGCAACCCGGCCAAGGTGGTCTGGCTGTCGCAGACGACGTTGAGCGTGGACGAAACCATGGAGACCGTGCGCCGCCTCCGCACGCGGTTCCCTCTGCTGCAGGACCCGCCGAGCGACGACATTTGTTACGCCACCCAGAACCGCCAGGTGGCGATCAAGAAGGTCGCGCACGACTCGGACCTCGTCATCGTCGTCGGCTCCGCGAACTCGTCCAACTCGGTGCGCCTCGTCGAGGTTGCCCTGGAGTACGGCGCCAAGGCCGCGTACCGGGTCGACTACGCCAGCGAGGTCAAGCAGGAGTGGCTCGACGGGGTGAACACCGTCGGCGTCACGAGCGGGGCATCCGTTCCGGAGGAACTCGTCGACGAACTACTCTCCGCCCTCGCGGATGCGGGCTACGCCGACGTCGTGCCGGTGAAGACGGCCGAGGAAGACCTGATCTTCTCCCTGCCGAAGGAGCTTCGCACGGGCCTCAAGGGCAGCCGGGCCGCGCGCCCGGAGTAGCGCGCGGCGAGCCGCTAGATACGGCCGACGGAGTCGAGCAGGGTCGGGTCGGTGGCCAGCACCGCCGAGATGAACACGAAGAGCGCAATCACCGACACGACACCGCCGATCAGCGGCACGTAGAAGGCGCGGCGGCCCTTGCGGAGCCGCAGGATCGAGACCACGGCCGTCGCGATCCAGATTCCACCCTCAACGAAACGTCCGGCCGTTATCAGGGGCACCACCGCCACGTCCGGCGTGTAGGTGCCCAGATCCTGCTGCGTGTACAGCATCTGCAGGGCCTGGGGCAGCGTTCCAAGCACCGAGACGGTGAAGAACGTCGCGAGCAGCCCGAAGACGAGCAGCGCGAGAGTGACCGGTCGATCCCACGCCCGTGCGCGGGCAGGCCCGGGCGCGGCGTCGGCGGTCGGTGCGGTTGGGACGCCCGATGTGGCCCCCGGCGCGAGTGGGATGGCCGGGATGCCGGTGTCGCCCTGGGGCGGCGTCCAGCTCCAGCCTTCCGGCGCGAGCTCCCCGTACTTCGGTTTGGGGCGGTTGTCCTTCGGCGGGGTGGCCGCCGGAGTCTGGTCGGTTGGGTTCTCTGCCATCATCCCTGCTGCTAGCTGTTCGAGTGCCCGGCCGAGCCAAGCTGCCGGGTCGAGTCGACGACGCGCGCTGCCATCGCGGACTCGGCCACCTTGCCCCAGGCGCGGGGGTCGTAGACCTTCTTGTTGCCGACCTCGCCGTCGACCTTGAGCACGCTGTCGTAGTTCTTGAGCATGTAGTCGGCGATCGAACGGGTGAACGCGTATTGGGTGTCCGTGTCGATGTTCATCTTGATGACACCGTTGGCGACGGCTTCGGCGATCTCGGCGTCGGTCGACCCGGATCCGCCGTGGAAGACGAGGTCCAGGGGCTTCGGGCCGGTGCCGTACTTCGCGGCCAGGCCCTCCTGGATGTCCTTGAGCAGCTCCGGGCGCAGCTTGACGTTGCCGGGCTTGTACACGCCGTGCACGTTGCCGAAGGTGAGGGCAGACATGTACCGGCCCTGCTCGCCGTGACCGAGGGCATAGACCAGCGCGATGGCGTCGTCGAGGGTCGTGTACAGCTTGTCGTTGATGTCGTGGCTAACGCCGTCTTCTTCCCCGCCGACAACGCCGATCTCGACTTCGAGGATCGCATTGATCGCACGGGTGCGCTTGAGCATGTCCTTCGCGATCTCGAGGTTCTCGGCGAGTGGCACGGAGGAGCCGTCCCACATGTGGGACTGGAAGATCGGGTTGCGGCCGGCCTTGACCTCGTCTTCGGAGGCGGCGAGCAGCGGCATGACGAAGTCGTCCAGGGCGCCCTTGGGGCAGTGGTCGGTGTGCAGCGCCACGGTGACCGGGTAGTTGTCGGCGACCGAGTGCACGTACCGGGCGAAGGCGAGGGCTCCGGATGCGCGGTTCTTCACGGTGTGGCCGGCGAAGTAGTCGGCACCGCCCGTGGTGACCTGGATGATGCCGTCGGAGCCGGCCTCGGTGAGGCCCTGCAGCACCGCGTTGATGGTCTGCGAGGACGAGACGTTGAACGCGGGGTAGGCGAATCCCTTGTTCTTGGCCTTGTCAAGCATTTCGGCGTACTGGTCGGGGGTTGCAATTGGCATAGCGTCTCCTGGGGTATCCGGCTCTGGGTGGCTCAATACTACCGAGAGCCGCTGGGCAGGGGCGCAGACCATGACGGAAAACGCGCGGGCCCCCGGGGGCGACGCTAAGCTTGCCGAGGTGGCTCCGGCCTGCCCGCGCCGGCCCAGAGACGGGCTTCGCCACTGCAACACGCTTCGTCCGGGAAGGACCATTTGTGAACAGCACTGACCCCATCCTCTATACGCACCCCGACCGCAACCTGGCCATGGAGCTCGTGCGCGCGACCGAGGCCGCCGCCATTCGCGCCGTGCCCTTCATCGGCCGAGGCGACAAGAACGCCGCCGACAAGGCGGCCGTTGACGCCATGCGCGCGTTCCTCGCAACCGTCAACTTCGACGGGCTCATCGTCATCGGTGAGGGCGAGAAGGACGAAGCCCCGATGCTCTTCAATGGCGAGCGTGTCGGCACCGGCCGCGGTCCCGCCTGCGACATTGCCGTTGACCCGATCGACGGAACCAGCCTCACGGCTGCGGGCCGCCAGAACGCCATCTCCGTGATCGCCGTCTCCGACCGCGGCACCATGCTCGACGCGTCGTCCGTGTTCTACATGGACAAGATCGTCACCGGAGCCGCCGGTCGGGGGGTCGTCAGCCTCGACCAGTCCATCGGCGACAACCTGCGCGAACTCGCCAAGGCCATCGGCAAACCGGTGGGCGAAATGACCGTTGCCGTGCTCGATCGTCCCCGCCACGCGGGACTCATCGACGCGATTCGCACCGCGGGTGCCGGCACCAGGCTGATGCTCGACGGCGACGTTGCCGGCGGGATCAACGCGGCCCGCTACGAAACGCGCATCGACATGTGCGTCGGTGTCGGCGGAAGCCCCGAGGGCATCACGACGGCGTGCGCGCTCAAGGCGCTCGGCGGTTACATGCAGGGCCGTCTCGCCCCGGGCAACGACGCTGAGCGTGCGAAGGCGGTCGAGGCCGGACTCGACGTCGACAAGCTGCTCGAACTCGACGACATGGTCAGCGGCAACAACACGTTCTTCGTGGCGACCGGTGTCACCGACGGCGGACTCGTCGACGGCGTGCGCCGTAAGGGCCCGATGATCCGCACCGAGAGCATCGTGCTGCGGTCGCGTTCGGGCACCGCCCGTCGCGTCGTCGCCGAGCACCTCGCCGAGAAGTGGCTCTAGGCCCCGTCGCCTGACGCCGGCGGGTCGACTCGCCGAGGACAATGGCCCCTTCGTTTCCGAACGGAGGGGCCATCGCGTGGTGCCGCGGTGCTGGTGCCAAGCGGTCCTAGCGTGCGGCGGCCGCCGCGGCCTCGAACTCGGCGGTCTCGAGCTCGGCGGTCTCGAGCTCGGCGGTTTCCAGTTCGGCGATGAACTCGTACGCGGCCAGCTCACGCGGTGTCTCTTCGATAGCGACCAACGGCGCGAGCACCTTTGACTCGTCCAGGGCGTTGAGCTTGCGCGCCGAGGGCAAAACCTGGCGTTCCATCGAGCCGACGAAGCCGTTGTAGTCCTTGACGGTGCGTTCGATCGAGCGCCCCAGTTTCTCGATGTGCGTCGCCGTCGTGGCCAGTCGCGAATACAGCTCGCGGCTGAGGTCGAACAGCACCTTGGCGTCCTGGGTGAGCACATCCTGCTGCCAGCTGAAGGCGACGGTCTTCAGCACCGACCAGAGCGTCACCGGGGAGGCGAGCGCGACGCGCTTGCCGAAGGCGAACTCCATGATTGTCGGGTCGGCCTCCATGGCCGATGACACCAGCGATTCGCTCGGGATGAAGGCGATCACGATTTCCGGAGATGCCTCGAGCCCCTGCCAGTAGGCCTTGCTGCCGAGGGCCGTGATGTGGTCACGCACCGCCTTGACATGGGCCTTCATGAAGGCCTCCCGCCTGGCGCCTTCCGCGCCGGTGGCCGTGGCGGGGATCTGGCTGGCCTCGAGGAAGGCGTTGAACGGAACCTTCGCGTCGACGGCGATGTTCTTGCCGCCGGGGAGGTGCACGACCATATCGGGACGCCCCGCCCCGGCATCCGACGTGATACTGGCCTGCATGTCAAAGTCGACCCGCTCGATCAGCCCGGCCGCCTCCACAACGCTGCGCAGTTGCGTCTCGCCCCAGACCCCGCGAGTGCTGTTGGACCGGAGTGCGGAGGCAAGTGATTCAGCGGTGCTGCGGAGGCGCTCCTCCGATTCGGTGGCCGAACGAAGCTGCTGGCTGAGTTCGCCGTGCTGCAGGCTGCGCTGCGCCTCCAGTTCGGACACCTTCTTCTGCATGTCCTGCAGGCTTTCCTTGACCGGCGCGAGGGCCTGGAGAACCTTGCTTTCCTGCTTGTCGCGCTCCGTGCGAGATTCCTGGTCGGTGCGCTGGCGCTCGATCAGCTCGCGGTACTGCTGCTGGGCGTCGAGGATCTGGCCGCGCATCCCCTCGGCGGTGGCCTGCACCGCCGCAAGTTCCTCACGGAGCAGCGATTGCACGGCCGCGTCGGACGCCCGGGTTTCGGCCAACGTCACCTGGTGCCGAGCCTCGAGGATCGCCGGGTCAGCCCCGGTCGGCTGAGCCTCGCGGCGGCGTTGCAGGGCGACGACCGCCAGGAGGACGCCGAGGAGCGCGCCGATGACGATTCCGAGGATGAGGCTGAGCAGTGGGTCCATGGGTCAAGTGTGACAGTGGCCACCGACAAAGCCCGCGAGGCGGGAGAGACGCAGGGTCAGCGTCGGGTCAGTTCAACGCCATCGGGCCGTGCGTTGAGGCGTGTTCGCGGGTGGCGACGGGGCCGATCACACCGATCTTGACGCGGGTGATGTGAGCGAGCTGTTCGAGCGTGTCGACCTCGTGCCGCTGCGCCGCGTGGATCATGATCGCCGCGCACGCCTCGGCGTCGGCCAGCGCGTCGTGGTGCGCGAAGTCCTCGAACCCGGCGGCCATGGCGGCGACCGGGAGCCGGTAGGAGTCGAGGTGGTAGGTGCGCCGGGCCACCTGCAGGCTGCACATGTAGGCGAAGTCGGGGACGGAGAGGCCAGCGACGGTGGAGGAGGTCGAGATGACGCCCAGGTCGAAGCCGGCGTTGTGCGCCACGAGGTGGTCGCCGTCGGCGAACGCCACGAGGTCCGGCAGCTGAGCCGCCCAGCCGGCCGCGCCCGCGACATCCGACGCCGTGATGCCATGGATCTTGATGTTCCATGCCTGGAATGCGTCGTGGCCGGCCGGCGGGCGGATGAACCAGCCGACCCGATCGACAACCTTGCCGTCCCTCACCTTGACCAGGCCGACCGAGCACGCCGAAGCGGCCGAGGAGTTGGCGGTCTCGAAGTCGATGGCGGTGAAATTCAAAGGCACCCTTTCATGGTCTCACGCGCCACCGACACGGCTCGTCCAGGAGGGGGCGGCCGCGAGCCGGTACGATTGACTCTCGTGGCTCTTACTATTGCAATCGTCGGACTGCCCAATGTCGGCAAGTCCACCCTCTTCAACGCCCTGACCAAGAACAACGTGCTCGCGGCGAACTACCCGTTCGCCACGATCGAGCCGAACGTCGGCGTCGTCAACCTGCCCGACTCGCGGCTGGCAGCGCTGGCCACGATCTTCGGCAGCGAGCGTCTCCTGCCCGCCCCGGTGTCGTTCGTCGACATCGCCGGCATCGTGCGCGGCGCCAGCGAGGGGGAAGGCCTTGGCAACAAATTCCTCGCCAACATCCGTAGGCCGACGCCATCGCCCAGGTCATCCGCGGCTTCGACGACCCCGACGTCGTGCACGTCGACGGCGAGGTCAACCCGGCCGGCGACATGGAAACGATCAACACCGAGCTGATCCTCGCCGACCTGCAGACGCTCGAGAAGGCCGTCGCCCGTTTCGAGAAGGACACCAAGGGCCGCAAGCTCGACCCGGCCGTGCTGCAGACGGCCCTCGCCGCGCAGGCCTTCCTCGACGCCGGTAAGCCGCTGTCCGCCTCGACGATCGACCTCGAGCCGATCCGCGAACTCGGCCTGCTCACCGCCAAGCCGTTCATCTACGTTTTCAACGTCGACGAAGCGGTGCTGCAGGATGCCGCGAAGCTCGCCACCCTCGCGTCCCTCGTCGCCCCGGCCCAGGCCGTCTTCCTCGACGCCAAGCTCGAGTCGGAGCTGGTGGAATTGGACGAGGCGGATGCCGCCGAAATGCTCGCCTCTACCGGCCAGGAGGAGAGCGGGCTCAACCAGCTCGCGCGCATCGGATTCGACACCCTCGGCCTGCAGACCTACCTGACCGCCGGGCCCAAGGAATCGCGCGCCTGGACGATCCATAAGGGCTGGACCGCGCCGCAGGCCGCCGGGGTCATCCACACCGACTTCCAGAAGGGCTTCATCAAGGCGGAGGTCTTCTCCTTCGATGACCTCGTTGCCGCCGGCTCGGTGGCCGAGGCCCGCGCCAAGGGCAAGGCCCGGATCGAGGGCAAGGACTACGTCATGCAGGACGGCGACGTGGTGGAGTTCCGGTTTAACGTCTAGTCGGGTTCTGCTTCATGGCCTATTGTTTTGGGTTCTGGGTGCGTATTGACTCGCCCAGAACCCAAAGCGTCGTCCAGTGCGCGGCTCGGCGCGGATACGAACCTGCAGACGATGGAGAAGGCCGTGACCTCTGGAATCGGAGAGTCCATCTCGCGCGATGCGCAGTTGGCGTGGATGCAGTCTCTGCGACCGAATACCGCGCACATCGAACTGGTCTTCAACGACGGGGACGACGCCCACCCGCTGATCGCGCAGCTCGCACACCTGGAATCGACGAGAACGGTCGGTGTCGGGCCCGGGAACGGATACTCGCGGCCACGTCTGACTGCGGTGAAGCGCAGGTTCGCCTACAGCCGCGACATCATCCGAGCCCTTGACGACCTTGGGGGCTTCTTTCCCGACGCTGCGAGCACGGAGCTCTGGACGGAGCTGGGCGATGTGGATGTGGTGTTCCTCGACAAGCAGGGCAAGTTGCTCGGAGCGACAGTGACTCATGAGGGAATGATCCTCACGCCGGGCGACGATGATCGCCACGATCGCCGGTCATGAGGTTGCTCTGTCCCGGAACTCGGTGGAGTTCCGCATCAACGTCTGACTCGGGTCAGTGGTCGAGGGCGGCGCGGACGAGCGTGCGCAGATCCGGCAGAACATCGGTGACGAACCACGGGTTCTTTGCCTGCCAGCGGAAGTTCAGCGGCGACGGGTGCACGAGGGGAAACCGCTCCGGCAGAAAGAGCCGATAGTTGCGCACAGTGTCTGTCAGCGTGTCGCGCCGCGCCGACGGCAGATAGTGACTCTGCGCGTACCGGCCGATCAACAGTGTCAACTCAACGTCGGGCATCAGCGCGAGTAGTGGCGGGTGCCACCGGTCGGCGAACCCTTTCCGAGGCGGCAGATCACCGCTGCGGCCCGTCCCGGGGAAGTAGAAATCCATTGGGAGCAACGAGAACAGGTCCGGATTCCGGAATTGATGCTCAGTGACACCCAGCCAATCCATCAGGCTCTTCCCGCTGGCGTCGTCCCAGGGCACACCGCTCGCCTGCGCCCTGCGCCCGGGCGCCTGCCCGATCACCGCGATCCTGGCCCTCGCGGACGCCGTGTACACCGGCTGCCACCCCTGTTCCCGCATGGCGGAACTGCTCTCGTCGTCGGCGAGGGATTGTCTGATCGCTTCGAAGTCGTCCATCACGGTCAATGGATGCCGCCGGTCCGGACCGTGGCCAGATCGACGCGGCCGTCGCGGAACGGAACACCTTCCGCTTCGAGGAGCGCTCGCGCTCCTCCGTCATGGCACGTCGCCGGCGTGCCGTCGGCGTAAACGACCCGCCACCACGGCACATCGTCGCCAAGCAGGGCAACGGCCCGACCTGCCTGCCGGGGCCCGATTCCAAGCGCCCGTCCGATTTCGCCGTACGCTGCGACGCTTCTGGTGGGAATCGTCACCACCATTGTGCGAACTTCCGCGACCACGGCCATGCTCAACCTCCTTCAGATCCGGGATAGGTGATCTTCCCGTCCCGCACGAGCGCGAACTCGTTCATGTTCGCGCGCCGGGTCGACGAGACCGTCATGATGTCGAACACCTCCACCCCGGCGACGATGAGCGCGTCCGTGATCAACCGCCGGTGGCACCGCCACGGCACGGCCTCGCTGCACATGATCGCCGGCACCGACTCGTTCGCGACCCGCAGCAGCTCAGCGAGCCCGGATTGGAACTCCTCGGTCGCCATGTAATCGGCGTAGTCACGGAATGCCGTGACCCTCCAGGCGCCGTTCGGACTCGTCACGCCCGCCGCTGTATGCCTGCGGCCGCCGAGGTCACGGATCCACCGGTACCCGATGTCCGCGGGCAATGCGTCCTCGATCGCATCCTGGTTCCATTGGGGATACTTCCGCGACGACGGAAACGAACGAACGTCGACCAGATCGGTGACCCCGTTCGTACGCAGCATCGCGAGCACCTCATCAAAATCGCGAGTGGAATGACCGATCGTGAACACCCGCGGCATTGCATGCCCGGTTGAACGCCCGTTCGTCATCGAACCCGGATCACTCGACCTTCGTGAACACGTCTGCTTTGTGCATGGCCACGTGGTCGGTCTTGTCGCTCTTGATCTCGTACTGCGGGTCTT
This sequence comes from Cryobacterium sp., assembly GCA_039924805.1. Classification (GTDB taxonomy): domain Bacteria; phylum Actinomycetota; class Actinomycetes; order Actinomycetales; family Microbacteriaceae; genus Cryobacterium. Next base: position 19,976 of record JBDTAA010000116.1, on the reverse strand, counting down.
GCTGCAACGCCGAACATGCCCCGTGTACTCCACGTCCCGCGTGTGTTTCTTCGTGATCACACCCGTCACAAAAACCCGCCTCTGAGTTCTACCGCACGCGATCGCCGACCACCAGCTTCGACATCATTGCTCCTTTTGCCTTTCCGAGTGCAGTCCCGGGTCGGTGGGGGCGAGCCACCGGTTTGTTTCTCGGGCCAATGGGGTGATGCTCACGATGGCGGCCGGATCGGTGCACGGGATCGGGCCGAGAATGCGCGGGTGGCCCGGCGGTTCCCATTGCACGGGCACGTCCAAAGCGTCCGAATCGAGTGCGATGAGCAGCAGCGGCAGCCTGATCTGCCTGTACCTGGTGTCGAGGACGTGCTGGATGGCCTCGGCGGTGGTGGCATGGATGTAGCCCTCCTCCTCCAGGGAGCGGCCCTCCGTGGCCGCCTCGTAGGAGCCCAATGCCACGCACGCCTCCCAGTCGTCGGCGATAGCGACGTGGAAGAGTAGTCTGCCGGTCATGCTGCTAGCCCCACTGCGTGTTCGCGTCCGCGACCGCAGCCACCGTGTCGGCAGGTCCCTCGGCTGGCATCGGCATCGGCATGGTCATCGCGGCCGGTTCGCGCGCAACGCCGTCGTGACCGTGGCGGTGAGCTCGGCCCAGGAGGCGGCGAACTTCTCGATGCCCTCTCTCTCCAGGGTGGCGGTCACCTCGTCGTAGGAGATCCCGAGTGCGCTCAGCTGCTCGAGCAGCTGCCCGGCCGGCCCGTAGCCGCCGGTGATGGTGTCCCCGCGAACCTGGCCGTGGTCGGAGAACGCCTGCAGCGTCTTCTCCGGCATGGTGTTCACCACACCGGACGCGACAAGCTCCTCCACGTAGAGGGTGTCGCGCAGCGCCGGATTCTTCACTCCCGTGGAGGCCCACAGTGGGCGCTGTCGGTGGGCACCGACGCCGAGCAAGCGGGTGGCGCGATCGGTGGAGAACTCTCGGATGCACAGCTGATGGGCCAGCCGCGCGTTGGCGATACCGGCCAGGCCGCGCAGCGCCAGAGCGGGGGGTGTGCCGATCTCCTCGAGCTTTCGGTCCACCTCCGTGTCGACCCGGGAGACGAAGAACGACGCCACCGAACGGATCCCGGCCAGGTCGAGTCCGGCCGCGTGGGCGCGTTCGAGACCATCCAGGTAGGCGTCGATGACGCCGCGGTAGCGGTCAAGGCTGAAGATCAGGGTTACGTTCACGCTGATTCCGCGCGCAGTGGCCTCGGCGATCGCCTCCAGCCCCTCCTCGGTCGCGGGGATCTTGATGTAGGCGTTGGGGCGGCCGACAGCGGCATGCAGACGCTTGACCTCGTCCAGGGTGGCCGCCGCGTCGTGAGCGACCGCCGGGCTGACCTCGATCGACACCCTCCCATCGAGCCCATCCGTTGCCTGGAACACGGGCAGGAAGACATCGCAGGCGGTGGCGACATCCGCCGTGGTGAGCGCGAAGACCGTGTCGGCCACCGAAGCGCCCGCGGCCGCCAACGCCGTCAGCTGCTTGTCATAGGCGTCCCCGCCTGCCAGCGCGGCCGCAAAGATCGTCGGGTTGGTGGTGATACCCACCACGTTCCGCTCGGCGATGAGGTCGTTCAGGCCGCCGGAGGAGATGCGCGCCCGGGACAGGTCGTCGAGCCAGATGCTCACGCCGGCGGCAGCGAGATCCGCCGTCCTCGACCCTGTGTTCTCGCCCATGCCCAGCTCCCTAGCGTCACTGTCGACGGTAGGCGCACCCCTTCATTTTGTCAAGATCGACGGTTTTAGAAGTAGGCTTGGGGCATGAGACAGACAGAGGGGATCAGCGCCGCCGCCGCCCTGCACGACCCGGTGCGCCGAAGCCTGCTGCAGCTGGTGGACGCCAGCACGCACCCGGTGACCAGGGACGAGGCCGCCGCAGCCCTCGGCGTGCCGCGCAGCACGGTGGCGTTCCACCTCGACCGGCTCGTCGAAGCGGGCCTGCTGAGCGTGGAATACCGGCGGGTCAACGGCCGGGCCGGTCCCGGTTCGGGCAGGCCGGCGAAGACGTACTCGAGGGCACCGGGGGAACTCAGCGTCTCCATCCCGGAACGCCACTATGACCTGATGGGCGATCTGCTCGCCACCGCGATCGAGACAGCGCCGGAGGCCCCCTCGGCGCTGGATGCCCTGCGCACCGCGGCGACGAGCGCGGGCCGGCAGGCGGGCCGGGCCGCCGGGACCCTTGCCCGGCTGCTCGACGAGACCGGATACGAGCCGGTGCCCGGTGCCCGCGGCACGGTGCTGGCCAACTGCCCGTTCCACCGCCTGGCCAACAGGCACATCGAGGTCGTGTGCGCCGCCAATCATGCGTTCCTGCGCGCGGCCGCCGAGGCGACCGGCAGCGATCCGGACACGGTACTGCTCGAACCCACCGCCGAGGGATGCTGCGTGAGAATAGAGGCCTGACGCCGAGCACCGCGCGGGGGCGTTCGCGGCTCCCGCCGAGTTTGACAGTTCCGGTCGAGTTGACCCGGTGTGCCGGGGGATCTCGACCGGAACGGGGCAACTCGGCCGTGGGGGTCGCCACGGAGAGTCGCGCACTGACGCCCCATGCACACGCGGCCCCATTCGCCACCGCGACACGCCGCGTGTCCTCATACATGCGGACTGCGGTCGATGTGAGCAAGCTGGTTAGCTTGTGCCCCGGCGACGCGACGATCGCGGTCAACGAAGCCTTCATGAAGGGCATGGAGGGCCGGAACGACCAGCAACAAGGGAGTACTCGATCATGCGAATCACCTGCCCCTTCTGCCACTCCGAAGCCACGCTCCATCCGAATCCTGCCCACGACGAACGAGGCACGCTTCCGCGGTACCTGTTCGCGTGCTCAGGCTGCGTTCGCACCAGCGTCCGCCACGAAACCCCCGACCTTCTGTTCGCGGCGCCGGGATCAGCCGGCCTCCCCGCAGGCGACACCGCCTACACGGCTGTGCGTGGATGGGTCGTCACCAACGGCGAGATCCACGCGCTCACCGGTCAGCAGCGCTGGGAAGCGTCCCGCAGCTCCGAAACCAGGCGCCGTTCGAACAGATAGGCCACGCCCGCTTCGTCCAGGCGCCTCGCGATCACCGGCGAGACCTCGGCCGACCATTCGCCGCATGACGATTCGCCGAATATCGCCCGCAAACATCGTCGCCATATCCTCGAAGTCATGGGCCGGCTTCGCCTCGATCACCATCGCCCACCGCTTCCGCTCACCCGCATCGATCGGGTGGCCCAATCGTTCCACCAAGCGTTCTCCCCGGGAAGTGCCAGAATCACTCCGAGAGGCGCACCGAGGCGCCCGGAGACGAGGAGGACCCATGGCCGAGGTATTGCTGTTCCACCACGCACACGGGCTGACTCAAGGTGTACTCGGCTTCGCGGAAACGCTCAGGCAAGCCGGCCACATCGTTCATGTCCCCGACCTCTACGAGGGGCAGGTTTTCGCTGATCTCGCGGAGGGCGTTGCCTACGCCCAGGGGGTCGGATTCGGCTCGATCCTGGAGCGCGGGCGGGCGGCCAGCGACGGGATGCCGAGCGAACTCGTCTACGCCGGCTTCTCCGTGGGGGTTCTGTCGGCACAGATGCTGGCTCAGACGCGGCCCGGAGCCAAGGGCGCGTTGTTGTTCCATTCGTGTGTCCCGACCGCCGAGTTCGGGGGCGACTGGCCCCAGGGAGTGCCGGTCCAGGTCCACGGGATGGATGCCGACCCGTATTTCGCTGACGAGGGCGACATCGACGCCGCCCGTGCACTCGTCCAGGCCTCGCCGGATGCCGAGTTGTTCCTCTATCCCGGCAATCGGCACCTCTTCGTAGACGACAGCCTGCCGTCCTACGACGAACGGGCGGCGGGATTGCTCACACAACGCGTGCTCAGCTTTCTGGGCGATATCGACTAGTCGACGCAAGCGAACGGCGCCGCTCGATGCCAGAATGGGCGGATGACGCTGCACATCACCGGCGATGACGCCGCCGACACCCTCCTCAGCGAGGATCCGTTCGCCCTTCTCGTCGGGATGCTCCTCGACCAGCAGATCGCGATGGAGACCGCCTTCGCCGGGCCCGCCAAGATCAGAGACCGGATGGGCGCCATCGACCCGGCGACGATCGCCGGGTGCGATGCCGACGCGTTCGCCGACATCTTCAAGCAGACACCGGCCGTGCACCGCTTCCCCGGGTCGATGGCCGCCCGCGTGCAGACCCTTGCCGGGGTTGTCGCCACGGACTGGGACGGCGACGCGGCCGCCATCTGGACCTCGGGTTCCCCGGACGGCCCCGAGATTCTCCGGCGACTGAAGGCCCTGCCCGGATTCGGTGAGCAGAAGGCGAAGATCTTCCTGGCCCTGCTCGGCAAGCGTCTCGGGGTCACTGCGCCGGGATGGCGCGAGGCCTCCGGCCCGTACGGTGAGGACGGCTCGTTCCGCTCGGTAGCCGACATCGTCGACGCCGACACCCTCGTGCGCGTGCGCGAAACCAAGCGAGCGGCGAAGGCCGCCGCGAAGAAGCCGCAGGAGTAGACCATGAAGGCGCGGCGGTGGAGCGACTTGACCGAGGGCCAGCAAACGGCGACCCTGGTGGTGGGTTCGGTTCAGCTGGCGCTCGCCGCGACGGCGTGGGTCGATCTCGCGCGACGGCCGGCGAAACGTGTCAACGGCCGCAAGGGCGTCTGGGCGGCCATCATCGCAGTGGATTTCCTGGGCCCTATCTCCTATTTCGTGTGGGGCCGACGTCGGTAGCAACCCCCGGTGGGGTCGTCACTCCCGACCGGGCCCGGCGGGGTTAGGCCGCGGCGAATCGTTTAGCCGAACGAGCCTTCGCCTTCTCCGCCTCGACGTCGCGGTCTTTCGGTGGAGCCGTGCTCACCAGATGCTCGAGCAGGTGCCTCGAGATGTGTGCGATCTCCTCAACGGCCTGGTCGAACGCCTCCGCGTTGGCCTTCGACGGCTTTGTCGAACCGCTGATCTTGCGCACGTATTGAAGGGCGGCTGCGTGCACCTCGTCGTCGGTGGCGGCGGGCTCGAAATTATGTAGCGTGTGGATGTTCCGGCACATGTATCCAGAATAGCGAGCCGCCCGCAACCCGTCACCGGGCAGGGTCCGACCTGGCTCGATCAGGCGAGGGAGAGGAAGAGCTTCTCGAGCTCATCGACGGTGAGCTGCTTCTTCTCGCCGTCGATGTCGCTGTCGACGAGGCAGTCCTTCATGGCCGTGGAGATGATCGTGAAACCGGCACGGTCGATGGCGCTGGAGACTGCGGCCAGCTGGGTGACCACCGCGCGGCAGTCGGCGCCCGACTCGACCGCCGCGATCACGGCGCCGAGCTGACCCTGGGCGCGCTTCAGCCGGTTGACGGTCTTGCGGAGGTCGTCACTCGAGTGTGTTGCCGCTGCTGCCATGATCACGCCACCATTTCTTAGGAAATATACGCAAGGATACCCCTGAGGGTATCAATTCTGCTAACGCGACTGGCGCCGCTTTCCCGGGCGGGTCTGTCCCTTCACGTCGGGAGTGCGTCCCTTGCCCTTCGACGCCTTTGCCTTGCCGCCCGCAGCCGGCGCCGGCGGCGCATGGACCTTGGCCGGCGGGGGTGCCGCCGCGATCTCGCGCCGGGCCGTTTCCAGGAACGCGACGCCCTCTTCGGTCAGCGTGGTGGTCTCGGCGGTGCGGTCGAACAGCGGATAGCCCAGTTCGGCTTCCAGCGCCCTGACCGACGCGCTCACCGTCATCCGGTTGACGTCGAGGGTCTCGGCGGCGCGAGCAAAGTGCCTCTCCTCGGCGGCGGCGACAAAGAGCCGGAGTAGGGAGATGTCCACGGACAGCCTTTCGTAGAGCCCGCGCGAATCGCGGTCGACTTCTCAGGGTACGCGCCGGAGGCCCGGAGGGAAGCATGCCGGCCGGCAGGCCTTGGAGTTCCGGCACAGGCGTGGTTCTCTGGGCAGGTGACCACGCTGCCGATGTTCCCGCTTGGATCAGTGCTCTTCCCGTACATGCCCCTGCAGCTGCGGGTATTCGAGGACCGCTACCTGGTGATGCTGTCCCGGATGCTCGAATCAGACGGTGCCGAATTCGGTGTGGTCCTGATCGAACGCGGCCAGGAGGTCGGCGGCGGCGAACACCGATTCCCGTTCGGGACCGTCGCCCGCATCACCCAGATGGTGGCGCCGGAAGGCTTTGTCGGCCTCGTCGCCCAGGGGGGCCGCAGATTCGAGGTGCTCGAGTGGCTGGCCGAGGACCCGCATCCGCTGGCCAGCATCCGCGACCTGCCCGAACTCACCTGGGACGACAGCCTGCTTCCACTCCGGGAACGAGCGGAGCGAGAGGTGAGGCGCGCACTGGCGAGGGCCAGCGAATTCAGCGACCTGATCTGGTCCCCGGACGTCGAGCTGTCGGGGGACCCGACCGTGGCCGCCTGGCAGCTCGCCGGCATTGCTCCCCTCGGCCCGCTGGACCAGGTCTCCCTCCTGCGATCGAAAACGATGGAGGAGCTCCTCGACTCGATGATCGAGTACACCGCCGCCATCGGCGAGGCCTTTCCGGCGGAGTGGCCGGAGGGGGAAGAGGGGGAGTGAGAACATGGGGGGATGACCGCAACACTCGTGGCCAAGGGCCTGGCCGGCGGGTACGCGCACCGCACCCTCTTTGATTCGCTCGATCTCACGGTTGCCCCCGGCGACGTCGTGGGCGTGGTCGGCGTCAACGGATCCGGCAAGTCCACCCTGCTGCGCCTGCTCGCCGGCACCCTCGAACCGCAGGCCGGCACGCGCAACCTCGCCCCCGCAGATGCTTTCGTGGGGTGGCTGCCGCAGGAGCAGGAACGCATCAGTGGTGAAACCATCTCCGGCTACATCGCCAGGCGAACCGGATGCGCCCAGGCGACGCACGAGATGAACGCGGCAGCAGCCGCGCTCGGCGACGCCGATCCGGACGCCAGTGCCGATGGGCCAGATCCCGCCGACGTGTACTCGAGCGCCCTCGACCGCTGGCTCGCGAGCGGCGCCGCAGACCTCGACGAACGCCTGCCCATCGTGCTTAGCGATCTGGGCCTGGAGCTCGGCGCGGCCCTGCCGGAGGATGCGCTGATGACGTCGCTCTCCGGCGGCCAGGCCGCCCGAGTGGGTCTCGCGGCGCTGCTGCTCTCCCGATTCGATATCGCGCTGCTCGACGAGCCCACCAACGATCTCGACCTCGATGGGCTGGAACGGTTGGAGGCCTTCGTGCGTGGGCTCCGCGGCGGTGTTGTGCTCGTCAGCCACGACCGTGAGTTTCTGGCGCGGTGCGTGACCCGGGTGCTGGAACTCGACCTTGCTCAGGGGACGAACCGGGTGTTCGGCGGCGGCTACGACTCCTATCTGGAGGAGCGGGCGACCGCGCGCCGGCACAAGCGGGAGCAGTACGACGAGTACGCCGAAAAGAAGGCGGATCTCGTGGTCCGGGCGCGCACCCAGAGGGAATGGTCAAGCCAGGGTGTGCGGAATGCGATGAAGAAGGCCCCGGACAACGACAAGATCCGCCGCAAGGCATCCGCGGAATCCAGCGAAAAGCAGGCGCAGAAGGTGCGCCAGATGGAAAGCCGGATCGCCCGGATGGCCGAGGTCGACGAGCCACGCAAGGAATGGCAGCTCGAGTTCACCATCGGCTCGGCGCCCCGCTCGAGCTCGGTGGTTTCGACCCTCAGCAGCGCCGTGGTCCGTCAGGGGGACTTCACCCTGGGTCCGGTGTCGCTGCAGGTCAATGCGGGGGATCGGATCGGAATCACGGGCCCCAACGGCGCCGGAAAGTCGACTCTGCTGCGCGCGCTCCTCGGGCGTCAGGCGCCGGGTGAGGGCACGGCGAGCCTGGGCGCGAACGTGTCTATCGGCGAGATTGACCAGGCGCGCACGCTCCTCGCGGGCGGGCAACACCTCGCCGAGAGCTTCGAGGATCTGGTGCCAAACCTCTCCTCCGCCGAGGCTCGCACGCTGCTCGCCAAGTTCGGCCTCAAGGCCGATCACGTCAATCGGCCGGTCGACGAGCTGTCGCCCGGGGAGCGCACCCGTGCGGCGCTGGCGCTCCTGCAGGCCAGGGGAGTCAACCTGCTCGTGCTCGATGAGCCGACCAACCACCTCGACCTCGCCGCCATCGAGCAACTCGAGCAGGCCCTTGACTCATACGAGGGCACGCTCCTTCTGGTCACTCACGATCGGAGGATGCTCGAAAACGTGCGCATCGACCGGCAGTGGAGCGTCGACGCCGGCCGTGTGAGCGAGTCCTAGCGCGCTCCGGTCCAGCTAGCCCCGATGGCTCTGGATCAGGCAGCGAGCCATGTCCTGGGCCAGTTTCGCGGCGTCCTGATCGCCCTCGGCGGCCGAGACGATCGAGCCTTTCATCAGGATGTGCCAGGACCTGGCCATCTTCGCGGGGTCACGCAGGCCGGCCTCCTCGGCCAGCCCGGCCACCATCTCGCGGATGCGTTCCAGATGCCGCACGCAGGCCATCGTCAACGGATGCCCCGGCTTCATCTCGAGCAGGATGTTCACGAACGGGCAGGCCTCAAAGTCTTCGCGGTGGAACCACTCGTCGAAGACATCGAAGATGGCCAGCAGCTTCTCCTCGGGCGTGTCACCGCGCCTCCGGGCCTCGCCCTCGATCGATCCGAGCGTCCACACCTCTTCGCGCATCTGAAGGAAGGCCAGGACAACGTCGTTCTTCGACGGGAAATGCCGGTAGAACGTCGCGATCGCGACATCCGACCCGCGAATGAGTTCGTCCACGCCGACGTCTCGCACGGCCCGCTTCGAGAACAACTCGTAGGCCGTGGCGAGGATGCGCTCCTTGGCGGTCGGCGCCGACACATCGGTCATAGTGCAACTGAGTCTACTCCAGAAGAGCGCTCGTTCTCAGGGATACCCACATTTGTGATTGGTCCGCATTCGAAATAGTTACAGTGCAGCCATTGACAGCGCATTCGTTCTTCCTAAGACTGGAAGAACGATCGTTCTCATTTAGGGGAAAGAGCCGGTCACGAATTTCCCAGACGAGAGCGAGAACCAGCATGTTCACCGAACTGCGCTTCAACGGACACGACGTCTTTCCCGATGAACTCGCGGGGAACGAATTTCCGCCTTTGCGGCTGCTCGACGACGTCGAGGTACCCCCGAGCGGTGAGCTCTATCCGGTCCCGCCGTGCGTCAGCTGCTTCGAGGCCATGGCGCCCGTTGGAGCCAGCGGCTGGTGGTGTGAAGCGTGCCAGGAGTATCAGTAACGGGGCGATCCCTTTCCTGGTCCCCCCGTCACGGATAGGTCCGCCGGGTGCCCGTTGTCTTCCCCGCAGGCATCCGGCGCTTCGGACGCGGTCATGACACCGGCATGCCCTTCGCGCGATAGGCTTGGTTCGTAAACAACAACCGAATATCGGGCCGTCAAGGTCGATGCGGGAGAGTTCGACGCCGTGAGGCGTGCGAACACCGAAGGAGCAATCCTCCCCGACAATCTCTCAGGTACGCGTACCGCATCGAACTGGCCACTCTGAAAAGTAATCGCGGAACACACGCGGTTCGCCCACGGTGAAAGTCGTTCCTCATTCGAGGTGCGATGAAGCTCTCAGGCCGGATGACAGAGGGGGAGTTCCCAGGGGTCATCGTTGACCCCAGCGAATCTCGCTCGGCCATGTGGCCGACCAGACCTGGAGAACTCATGTCCTCGGCATCCAACACGGCACCCAGCACCGAAAACCGGTACTCCCCGCTTCACCAGGCGCACGTCGCCGCCGGTGCCAGCTTCACCGACTTCGCCGGCTGGCAGATGCCGGTCCGCTACTCGAGCGACCTCGCCGAGCACCACGCCGTGCGCAGCGCAGCCGGCCTCTTCGACCTCTCGCACATGGCCGAGATCGTCGTCGCCGGCCCTGACGCCGGGGCCTTCCTTGACTTCGCCCTCGCCGGCAAGCTCTCCGCCATCGACCTGCTGCAGGCCAAGTACAGCCTCATCCTCAACGAGGCCGGTGGCATCATCGACGACGTCGTCGTTTACCGCACCAATGAGCACGAATACCTCGTCGTCGCCAACGCAGGCAATCGCTTCCAGGCCTTCGCGGCGCTCTCCGCCCGCTCGTCCCGCTTCGACGTCTCGGTCAACGACACAAGCGACGATGTCGCGCTCATCGCCGTGCAGGGCCCCTCCGCGCGCGCAATCCTGGAAGAAACGGCCGACCTGAGCGTCGACGGCGAGCTGTCCGCCCTCAAGTATTACCGCGCCATGCGCGGCACCTACCAGGGGGAAGACGTGCTCATCGCACGCACCGGCTACACCGGAGAAGACGGATTCGAGCTCTACATCGGCGCGGCCTTCGCGGCCGAGCTATGGGACGCCCTGGCCCTCGCCGGCGGCTCGCACGGACTCGTCCCCGCGGGTCTCGCCAGCCGCGACACCCTTCGCCTCGAGGCCGGCATGCCGCTGTACGGCCACGAACTGACGACGTCGACCTACCCCGCCCAGGCCGGACTCGGCCGAGTGGTCAGCCTGGCCAAGGAGAACGACTTCATCGGCCGCGCAGCAAGCGAGGAGGGCCCGAGCGCCGAGGCGCGCGTGCTTGTCGGGCTCGTCTCGGACGGCAAACGAGCCGGTCGCGCCGACTACGGGATCTTCCGCAGTTCCGACGCGACGGAGGCTGAGGGCATCATCACCAGCGGCGCGCTGTCGCCGACCCTCGGGTACCCGATTGCCATGGCCTACGTTTCCCCGGCCCTGGCCGGCCTCGGTACCGAAGTTTTCGTCGACGTGCGCGGAAGCCGCATCCCCGCCACCGTCACCTCGCTCCCTTTTTACAAGCGTGAGAAGTAGTCAGCCGAACGAGAAGCAGCACCACCAGCAGGTAGCACGACCAGCGGTGCGCAGAGCACCATCCACCCCCGCGAGAGGAAATCCCATGGCAGACAAGTCCGAACTCCAGTACACGGCCGAACACGAGTGGGTTCTGGTCCAGGGCGACACGGCGACCATCGGCATCACCGCATACGCCGCGGAGAAGCTCGGCGACGTTGTCTTCGTTGAGCTGCCCGACGTGGGCAGCGACATCGCAAACGGCACAGTCGTCGGCGAGATCGAGTCGACGAAGTCGGTCGGCGAGCTCTTCGCCCCCGTCAACGGCACCGTCGTCGAGATCAACGACGCCGTCGTAGACAGCCCCGAACTCGTCAACAGCGACCCGTTCGGCGAGGGCTGGCTCATCAAGGTGTCCTTCACCGAGCTGCCGAGCTTCCTCAGCTACGCCGAGTACACCGCCCTCGTCGGCGAATAGCGCCAGAGCACAACAAACACCCAGCACAACACACACCCAGCACCCGTTTCCCCGGCGGCCACGCCACACAACCAGAACGCGCAGGTTCACGCACACATGTCACAGCCCTTCACCCAGCGTCACATCGGAACGGACACCGCGGCGCAGTCCCACATGCTCGGCCGGCTCGGCTACGACTCGGTCGAGTCGCTTGTCGACGCCGCGATTCCGCCTTCGATTCACGTCGACCGGTTCCGCCAGGCCGACGACAGCGTGCTGCCGCCGGCGGCCACCGAGCGCGAGGCCATCCTCGAACTGCGAGCCCTCGCCGACCAGAACACGGTCAAGCGCTCGATGATCGGGCTGGGCTACTACGACACGATCACGCCCGCCGTGATCAAGCGCAACGTTTTGGAGAACCCGAGCTGGTACACGGCGTACACGCCCTATCAGCCCGAGATCTCCCAGGGTCGGCTGGAAGCCCTGATCAACTTCCAGACCATGGTCGCCGACCTGACCGGGCTGAACACCGCCAACGCGTCGATGCTCGACGAGTCCACCGCCGTCGTGGAGGGCATGCTCCTGGCCCGCCGCGCGTCCAAGTCGAAGTCGACTCGGTTCATCGTTGACGCGGATGCCCTGCCCCAGACGCAGGCGATCCTCGCCAGCCGCGCCCACGCCCTTGGCATCGAACTCGCCATCGTCGACCTCGACGAGAGCACCGCTGGCGACGACCTCGGCGAGCACTTCGGAATCTTCGTGCAGTACCCCGGCGCATCCGGTCGGGTCTGGAACCCGGCCGGCGTGATCGCCGCCTCGCAGGCGCAGGCGGGCCTCGCCGTCGTCGCGGCGGACCTGCTCGCACTCACCCTGATCGCCTCGCCGGGCGAGCTCGGCGCGGATGTCGCCGTCGGCACCAGCCAGCTCTTCGGAGTGCCCATGGGCTTCGGCGGTCCGCACGCCGGCTACATGGCCGTGCGCAAGGGCCTCGAACGCCAGCTGCCCGGCCGCCTGGTCGGCGTCAGTGTGGACGCGGCCGGCCACCCCGCTTACCGCCTGTCGCTGCAGGTGCGGGAGCAGCACATCCGCCGCGACAAGGCCACCTCGAACATCTGCACCGCCCAGGTGCTGCTCGCGGTCATGGCCGGCATGTACGCCGTGTACCACGGACCCGAGGGGCTCAAGGCGATCGCGACGGAGGTGCACGACCGCGCCAGCCGCCTGGTCGCCGCGCTCCGCGCCGCCGGTGCCGACGTCGTGAATGACTCATTCTTCGACACCGTTCGGATCTCCGTGCCCGCCCGCGCGGAGGAGATCGTGGCACGCGCGGCCGGTTCAGGCGTCAACCTGCACCTCGTCGACGCCGACACGGTCGGCGTGTCCGTCGACGAAACGACCACCCCTTCCGACCTGACCCTCGTCGTCGGCGCGTTCGGCGGCCGGGACGCGTTCGGCCACGTCGACTTCACCGCCACCGTTCCGGGCATCCCCCAGGCGCTCGGCCGCACGAGCGAGTACCTCACCCACGCCGTATTCAACACGCACCGCTCGGAGACGAGCATGATGCGCTACCTCAAGCGCCTCGCCGACTACGACTACGCGCTCGACCGCGGCATGATCCCGCTCGGCTCCTGCACGATGAAGCTCAACGCGGCCACCGAGATGGAGGCCGTCAGCTGGCCAGAGTTCGGTGGAATCCACCCGTTCGCCCCGCGCGCCGACGTCGAGGGCTACCTGGCCCTCATCCACCAGCTCGAAACCTGGTTGACGGATGTCACCGGCTACGACTCGGTGTCGCTGCAGCCCAACGCGGGCAGCCAGGGCGAACTGGCCGGACTCCTCGCCATCAGCGGGTTCCACCAGGCCAACGGTGACAACCAGCGCACCGTCTGCCTGATCCCGTCCAGCGCCCACGGCACGAATGCGGCATCCGCCGTGCTCGCCGGCATGAAGGTCGTCGTCGTTGCCTGCGACGAACTCGGCAACGTTGATCTCGATGACCTGCGCGCCAAGATCGCCGAGCACGCCGAGAACCTGTCCGCGCTGATGATCACTTACCCGTCAACGCACGGCGTGTACGAGCACGAGGTGGGCACCATCTGCCAGGCCGTGCACGACGCCGGCGGACAGGTCTACGTCGACGGTGCCAACCTCAACGCCCTGCTCGGATTCGCCCGCTACGGCGACTTCGGCGGCGACGTGTCGCACCTGAACCTGCACAAGACGTTCTGCATCCCGCACGGAGGTGGCGGCCCCGGAGTGGGCCCCGTCGCGGCCAAGGCGCACCTCGCCCCGTTCCTGCCGGGGCACCCCCTCGCCCAGAGCGAGGACCACTACCTTCTCGGCGGCAGCGTGCGCCACGAGGGTGGACCGATCTCGGCGGCGCCGTACGGTAGCCCGAGCATCCTGCCGATCACCTGGGCCTACATCCGCATGATGGGTATGGACGGCCTCAAGCAGGCCACCGGTGCTGCTGTTCTCGCCGCCAACTACGTGGCGAAGGGCCTGGAGGCGCACTACCCGGTGCTGTATTCCGGCGACAACGGCCTCGTCGCCCACGAGTGCATCCTCGATCTCCGCCCGCTCACCGCGGCGACCGGGATCACGGTGGACGACGTGGCCAAGCGCCTTGTGGACTACGGCTTCCACTCGCCCACGATGAGCTTCCAGGTGTCCGGCACGCTCATGATCGAGCCCACCGAGAGTGAAGACCTCGGCGAGATCGACCGGTTCATCGAAGCGATGATCGCGATCAAGGGCGAAGCGGATTCAGTCGCGGGCGGGGTCTGGCCCGCCGACGACAACCCGCTGCAGGGCGCGCCGCACACGGCGCAGTCCGTGATCGAGGGGGAGTGGGAGCACGCGTACGACCGTGCGACGGCCGTCTACCCGCTGCCTTCGCTCATCCGCAACAAGTACTGGGCGCCGGTGCGCCGTATCGACAACGCCTATGGGGACCGCAACCTGGTGTGCGCCTGCCCGCCGCCCGAGGCGTTCGAGTAAACCCCGCGTGCGCTTCGTTAGGTGGCGGGGGCGATCAACTCGGGCCACCAGGCCAGCGCGAGCGGATACCCGACGAACGACACGATGTCGAGGATCCAGTGAGCCACGACCAGCGGCATGGTGCGTCCCCAACGGGTGTAGCACCAACCGAACAGCACGCCCATGGCGACGTTGCCGAAGAACGGCCCGACGCCCTGGTACAGGTGGTAGGTGCCCCGGAGAACGGCAGACGACAGGATGACCGTCCACGTCGACCAGCCGAACTCGCGTAGTCGAGTGAACAGGTAGCCGACCACGATGACCTCCTCGGAAAGCGCCGCGCCGAGCGCGGCGAACACGAGGATGGGAATGGTCCACCAGAAGGCCGAGAGCGAATTGGTCGAGACGGCGACGGTGAACCCCAGGGCGCGGCTGGCCAGGTAGAAGGCAAGGCCTGGAACGCCGATGAGAACGACAAGTCCCAGCCCGCGAAGGAGATCGCGCCGCGGTTCGCCGAGCGTGAAGCCGATCCGGCGGAAGGCGCCCTGTCCGGGCAGCCAGAGCAGGTAGAGCACGAGGGCCACCGCGAAGAGCTGGAAGAAGCTGCCGAGGAACTGATACGTGAAATCGAGCCACTCCCGTTCCGACAGCGAGCCGTTGATCGTCGCGGACTGCTTCGACAGCGGTGTGCCGGCCGTGAGCCGGGCAATGATCGACACAATGGAATACACCGCGGATGCCCCGAGCGACAACCCGAGAACGATGACGACCTCCCAGCCCAGTCGCGTGCCGCTGACGCGCGAGCGGATCTCCGGCACGCTCACGAGCCACCCGGCATCCGGCAGGCCGGAGTGCCGCCCGGGAGCAGGTAGCGGTATCTGGCAACCAGCCGGTAGCCCACCTCGGCAAGCCAGGACAGGGGCGGCACGGTGCCGAGCCAGCCGAGCAATCGCAGGGCCGGCGATGGCTGGTGGCGCAGAATGGCGCTGACGGCCGCCGCGCCACTGTACTGGCGGCCGGGCGTCACAAGCCAGACGCTGGCCCGGCCGTCGGCGAGCGTCAGCCCGTAGGCGTCCAGATCGGTCCACTGGTAGGGGGAGGCTGGAGGCATTGACGGAAGCGAACGCGTCAGCCAGTTAACCGCGGTCGTGCAGAAGGCGCAGTCCCCGTCGAAGATCAAAACCGTCGTGTCCACGCTCGGGAGGCTCGCCATGGCTCCATCATCTCATTGGGGGTGCTTCCAACGAACGCTCAGGCTGGCGCAACAATAATGCGCAAAATCCGCAATACCTGCGGATCTGTACTCCGCACGTTGCTCATCGGTAACGGTTTCCGTCACGTTTTGGATTATTCGCGCCGCCGTCCTAGGGTTTTTTTATCGCGCGCGTTTGGCGGCCACAAGCTGCAAAGCGCGCCCACTTTTGCAATGGAGGAAAATTGAAGATCAACAGACTTGGCGTTGTCGCCATCTCTTTGGCCGCCGTGGGGGCGCTCACGCTCTCCGGCTGCGCCGGCGCTGCAAAGCCCGCCGCGCCCAAGGGCGATGCATCGGCCATCATCACGACCAACGGCTCCGAGCCGCAGAACCCGCTGATCCCCACCAACACCACGGAGACCGGCGGCGGCAAGATCATCACCTCGCTCTTCGCGGGCCTTGTGTCCTACACGGCAAAGGGCGAGATCAAGAACGAGGTCGCCAAGTCGATCGAGTCCGACGACGCGAAGAACTGGACCGTCACCCTCAACGACGGCTGGACCTTCACGAACGACGAGCCGGTCACGGCAGCCTCCTTCGTCGACGCATGGAAGTTCGGTGGCCTGCTCAGCAACGCCCAGAGCTCTTCCTACTTCTTCGACGACATCGCCGGCTTCAGCTTTGACAAGGAGTCCGAACTCACCGGCCTCAAGGTCGTTGACGACACGACGTTCACGGTCGAACTGGCCGCCCCGGAGGCCGACTGGCCGCTGCGCCTTGGCTACTCCGCCTTCTCGCCGCTGCCCAAGGCCGCGTTCGAGGACATGAAGGCCTTCGGCGAGAACCCGATCGGAAACGGCCCGTACAAGCTGGCCTCCGACACGGCGTGGGAGCACGAGGTGTCGATCGACCTCGTCACCAACCCCGCCTACGACGGTGTTCGCAAGCCCGCCAACGGCGGACTGACCATCAGGTTCTACGACTCGCAGGATGCCGCCTACGCGGATGTCCAGGGCGGCAACCTCGACGTCCTCGACTCCGTTCCGGACTCGGCATTCGAGACCTACGAGTCCGACTTCCCGGACCACTCCGTGAACCAGCCGGCCGCGATCTTCCAGGCGTTCAACATGCCGTACTACCTCGAGCACTGGAGTGGCGAGGAAGGCAAGCTGCGCCGCGCCGCCATCTCGATGTCGATCAACCGCAAGGAGATCACCGACGTGATCTTCCAGGGCACCCGTACCCCGGCCACCGACTTCACGTCGCCGGTCATCGACGGCTGGTCCGACAAGCTCAAGGGCGCCGATGTTCTCAAGTTCAACCCGGACGAAGCCAAGAAGAAGTGGGCCGAAGCCGACGCGATGTCGCCGTACACCGGCACATTCGACATCGCCTACAACGCCGACGGTGGCCACCAGGCCTGGGTCGACGCCGTAGCGAACAGCATCAAGAACACCCTCGGCATCAAGGCCGTCGGCAAGGCGTACCCCACCTTCGCCGCCGCGCTCGACGACCGAGACGCCAAGAAGCTGACCGGTGCCACCCGCGCCGGATGGCAGGCCGACTACCCGTCGCTGTACAACTTCCTCGCTCCGCTGTACCAGACCGGTGCCGGATCGAACTACGAGGGCTACAGCAGTGCCGAGTTCGACGGCCTCCTCAAGAAGGGTGCGGCCGCATCCTCCGTCGAGGAAGCAACCGCCACGTACCAGGAGGCACAGGAGGTCCTGCTCCAGGACCTGCCGTCCACCCCGCTGTGGTACTCCAACGTCACCGGAGTATGGGCTGACACCGTCAACAACGTCGTGTTCGGCTGGGACTCCGTCCCGATGTACACGCAGATCACCAAGGGCTAACACCCGCACGTAAATATACGCAGTGTGATGCCCGGGGCGGTTGCTGCCCCGGGCATTGCACTGACTAGACTCATCCAGTGATTGAGATAACAATGCATATCTGTTCCAACGAGGGAACCTGATGCTGTGGTACACAGGCAGACGTCTGCTCCAAATGATCCCGGTGTTTTTCGGCGCCACGTTCTTGATTTACTTCATGGTGTTCTCCCTCCCGGGTGACCCCATCGCGGCCTTGTATGGCGACCGACCTCCGGCCCCCGGAGTGATCGAGTTGATCCGCATCGAGTACAACCTCGATAAGCCACTTATCGTGCAGTACTTCCTCTACATCACCGGCTTCTTCCAGGGTGACCTCGGCACAACGTACTCCGGTCGTCCGGTTTCCGACGTCATGGCGTCGGCCTTCCCGATCACCGCCCGTCTCGCCATGCTCGCGCTGGCCATGGAAGCATTCGCCGGGATCCTGGTCGGACTCATCGCCGGACTCCGCAAGGGAAAGTTCTTCGACGCGAGCGCGCTCGTCGTCAGTCTCCTCCTCATCTCGGTCCCGACGTTCGTACTCGGCTTCGTCCTGCAGTACGTCTTCGGGGTCCAGCTCGGCTGGGCGAGGACGACGGTGAGCGGAGCGGCGCCCCTGGGCGAGCTGATCCTGCCGGCGCTCGTGATCGCATCCGTGTCGTTCGCCTATATTGTGCGTTTGACCCGCGCGAGCGTCTCGGACAACCTCAACGCCGACTTCGTGCGCACGGCGACGGCCAAGGGCCTCTCCCGGCAGCGCGTTGTCACCGTGCACGTGTTGCGCAATTCGCTGGTCCCCGTGGTGACCTTCCTGGGAGTCGACCTGGGTGCACTCATGGTGGGTGCGATCGTCACCGAGGGCATCTTCAACATCAACGGTGTCGGTGGCACCGTCTTCAAGGCGATCAGGCTCGGCGAGGGCCCGACAGTGGTGTCGTTCATCGCCGTCATGGTCGTCATCTTCGTGCTGGCCAACCTGCTCGTCGACCTGCTGTACGCAGCCCTTGACCCAAGGATTCGTTATGCCAAGTAAGAGCCCAGTCGGGCAGACCCACTTCGTCGCCGCACTGGAGGACACTCCGGTTGCCGAGGTCGACAGGCTCGACGAGACACAGAAGGCGCGCAGCACCTGGTCGGACGCGTGGGACGCCATGCGGCGTCGCCCCGCGTTCTGGATCTCATCGATCCTGATCCTCGTCATCGTGGCCGTCGCCCTGCTGCCGTCGCTGTTCACCCAGACGCCGCCGAACTCGAACTGCCTACTGGCCAACAGCAACGGTGGGCCGCAGGCGGGCCATCCCTTCGGATTCACGCGTCAGGGCTGTGACGTCTACTCCAGGATCATCTTCGGAACCCAGGCCTCCGTCACCGTGGGCATTCTCGCCACGATCCTGGTGACGATGTTCGGGCTCGTCGTCGGCTCCCTGGCCGGTTTTTACGGCGGATTCCTCGACGCGGTCGTGTCCCGGATCGGCGACATCTTCTTCGCGGTCCCCACCGTGCTAGGTGCGATCGTTCTGATGTCTGTCCTGCCGGAGCGCACCCCGGTGATCATCGCACTCGTTTTGTCGATCTTCGCCTGGCCGCAGGTTGCCCGCATCATGCGAGGCGCCGTGCTGTCGGCGAGGAACTCGGACTACGTCATGGCGTCAGTCGCCCTCGGCGTGTCGAACTTCAAGATCCTGCTGCGCCATGTGATCCCGAACTCGATCGCCCCGGTCATCGTTATCGCAACGGTTTCGCTCGGGACGTTCATTGTCGCCGAGGCGACGCTGTCGTTCCTCGGCATCGGCCTGGACTCGTCGGTCATCATGTCCTGGGGTAGCGACATCAGTAAGGCCCAGACCTCCATCCGCACGAATCCACAGGTTCTGATGTACCCAGCAGCTGCCCTGTCGGTCACCGTGTTGTCCTTCCTCATGCTGGGTGATGTTCTGCGTGACGCGCTCGACCCGGCGGCGAGGGCACGCCGATGACACAGTTAGCGAACGAAAACGTGAACCAGAGCATGTCGACATCCAATGAACCACTGCTGCAAATCAACGATCTCGAGGTTGGGTTCCAGACCCAGTACGGAATTGTTCCCGCAGTGCGAGGCGTCAGCCTGACCCTGTACGAAGGCCAGACCCTGGCCATCGTGGGCGAGTCCGGTTCGGGCAAGACCACGACAGCACAGGCCATCATCAACCTGCTGGCGGGCACCGGAAAGGTCACGGCGGGGGAGATCCTGTTCCAGGGTCGCGACCTGACGAAACTCTCGGCTAGGGAGATCCAGGATGTGCGCGGCAGCCTGATCGGCTACGTTCCGCAGGATCCCATGTCGAACCTCAACCCGGTCTGGAGCATCGGTTTCCAGGTGGAGGAGGCCATCAAGGCCAACAACATCGCGCAGGGCAAGGAGGCCAGGAAGCGCACGATCGAGGTGTTGCAGGAGGCCGGCCTGAGCGACGCCGCGGATCGGCTCAAGCAGTATCCGCACCAGTTCTCCGGCGGAATGCGCCAGCGTGTTCTGATCGGGATCGGCCTGTCTGCCAGGCCCAAGCTCCTGATCGCCGACGAGCCGACCTCGGCCCTCGACGTGACGGTGCAGAGGCAGATTCTCGACCACCTGGGCACGCTCACCCGTGACTACGGCACGTCGGTGCTGTTC